>NZ_RCIH01000011.1 GCF_003675855.1 Halostella salina
CACCCGTACCCATCCCGAACACGGACGTTAAGCCCGCCAGCGTTCCGGCAAGTACTGGAGTGCGCGAGCCTCTGGGACCACCGGATCGCCGCCTGCCCACTCATACTCATACTCATACTTTCAGCCCACGGAGCACTGCGCTCCGTGGGCTTTCTTCATTTATTGCGTAGTGCCGACAGCGTCTCGTGGCGCGTCATTAATACCGCTCGGCTCCGAACCACCGATAATGGCGGACGATGGGCCGCGACTTCCGGGCGCTCCCGAGGCGGAGGGCGGCGACCGGATCGTCCTCCACGTCGATATGGACTGCTTCTACGCGGCCTGCGAGCGACTCCGGGAGCCGGAGCTACGCGGGGAGCCCCTCGTCGTCGGAATGGGGTACGAACCGGGCGACGAGGTCGGTGCGGTGGCGACGGCGAGCTACGAGGCCCGGGAGTACGGCGTCGAAAGCGCGCAGGCGATCTCGACGGCGCTGGAGCGGCTCCCGCGGAAGGTCGACGCACGAGAGGACCCGGACACCGATCCGACAGAGGCGGGGTACTACCGGCCGGTCGATATGGACTTCTACGAGTCGGTCAGCGGCGAGGTCAAGGATATCCTGCACGACTGCGCGGACGTAGTGCGCGAGGTGAGCATCGACGAGGCGTACCTGGACGTGACCGACCGAACCGCCTGGGACGTCGCCGACGGCTTCGCGCGACACGTCAAGCACCGCATCGAGCGGGAGGTCGGCGTCGTCGCCAGCATCGGCGTCGCGCCGAACATGAGCACCGCCAAGGTCGCCAGCGACCGCGACAAGCCGGACGGCCTCGTCGTGGTCGAACCGGACGAGGTCCGCGGCTTCCTCGCACCGCTCGACGTGGAGGAGATCCACGGCGTCGGTCCGGTGACGGCGCGGGAACTGCGCAGCATGGGACTGGAGACCGCGGGCGACGTGGCCGACGCGGATCCGCGGGACCTCGAAGCCGCGTTCGACAGCCGTGGTCGGGAACTGTACGAGCGTGCGCGCGGGGAGGACGACCGGGAAGTGACGCCGACCGGGCGGCCGAAGAGCCTCTCCCGCGAGTCGGCCTTCGCGGAGGCGGTGGCCGAAGCCGAGCCGAAGCGGGAGCAGGTCCGGACGCTGGCCGGCGCTGTCGCTGACCGCGCACGACGGGAGGGCGCGCTGTACCAGACCATCGGGATCAAGGCGGTGACGCCGCCGTACGACGTGAACACGCGGGCGAAGTCGCTGCCGGGGCCGGTCGACGAACCGGCCCTCGTCGAGGAGGTAGCGCTCGACTTGCTCGGGGAGTTCGCCGACGAGCCAGTCCGGAAGGTCGGCGTGCGCGTCTCGAATCTCAGTTTCGCCGCGGGCGACCAGACGAGTCTTGACGGGTGGGGGTCGGAGACGGACGCGGAGGCGGCGAAACGGGCCGATCCGTCCGAACCGGCGGATCCGGCAGGCACGAATTCCGGGGAGGGGCGGACCGACGCCGACATGCTGTCGGGACAGACGACGCTGTGTGATTTCCGATAGCGCCTGGATTTTTGCATTGAAAATATAAGCCCCCGGTACGTTTCCGGAACCGAACACTCTGTATGACGCACGATTTCTACGATCTCCTCGGGGTCCCCGACGACGCCTCCCAGGACGAGATCAAGGACGCGTTCAGGCAGAAGGTCCAGGAGGTGCACCCGGACCTGAACGACGACCCCCGAGCGCCCGCCCAGTTCACTGCCCTCAAGAAAGGGTACGACACGCTGAAAGACCCGGTCGAGCGGAAGGCGTACGACCGGCTTGGACACAAGGACTACGTGGCGAAGCGGCTGGAGGGACTCCCCGACCCGGAGCAGTGGAAGCCGGCCGACGCGGACGAGGGGAGCACGATAACCGACTCGACGACGGGCGGGTCGACGACGACCGGCTCGTCGGTTGGGGGTTCGGGAGCGACATCCACGGGGACGACGTCGGCGAGCAGCGCCGGAACGACGAGTTCGACCGGGAGCGCGACCGACGGAGCCGGCTCGGCGGCGAGCGCGAGCACCGGGTCGAACACGTCGACGCGGACGAACACGGGCACCCGAACGTCGACGGGCGGGTCGACGGTCGAGGGGACGCACACGGGGACGACGAGTACGGAGACGACGGGTGCGAAAACCACGAGCGGTGGAACGACGGCCGGGAGCGATGCGAGCACCGGCGACGCGTCGACCACCACGTCGACGGACACGTCGGCCTCGACTCCGGGGCTGGTCGAGCGACTCCGGTCGATCAACTACGGCTGGCCGGTCGTGTTCCTGACGTCGCTGATATACCTCGCTGGCGTCGGGCTGTACGCCCGGGGGAACGCCGCGGGACTTCGGGAGTTCGCGTCGGCAGTGAGTGCGGCCGGGACGGACACGGCGGCGCTCCGCGAGGCGGCGCTGACGGCCGACTACGGGCTAGGGACGGTGTTCGACTTCGTCCGGACGACGGCGGTCACCGGCGGCCGGCCCGGCGCGGGCGTCCTCGTCGCGATCGGCACCGTGGCGCTGCCGGCGATCTTCTTCGTCGTGGTCCGGACGACCCGGCGGTCGTTCGCCTGGCAGCCGACGTATCTGTACGTCGTCGCCGTGCTGATGCCGCTGGTCGGGCTCGCCGCGAACGCCGGCGGCGTCGAGTGGCCGGCCCTGACAGTCGCCGCCTTCGGCCTGTTTCCGCTGCTTGCGGTGGTCGCCCTCCCGTTCAACGCCTTCGTCACGCCGCGGCTGAAGCGACTGTTCTGACCGACACCCCGTTTCTGTAGCGGTACGCCACACAGGCCGCGAGCATCAGCACCATCCCGTACTCGATCGGCGACATGAAGGTAAACACCGGTCGGACGACCGAGAACAGGGCGGGCTGGACCGCGTCGGGGAGCAGTCGGACGACGTTCTCGGCGTTGTTGAGCGTGTACGAGATGTTCGCCACGAACGCGCCGGCGACGAACGCCGTCCGGACCGGCCGGTCGTCCATGAGATACAGCAGCGCGACGAGCGGGAAGACGAGGTAGACGTAGTAGATGAAGTAGGAGGGGAGCGCGAGCAGGGTCGCCGTCACGGTGCCGTGGATGGCGACCAGCCGGTCGACCCGGTCGTCGAGGTCGGTGTAGAGGTAGAGGACGACCGGGGCGAGCAGGAGGAAGGGGAGCGCGACGAGCAGGGTGGGGTCCATCTCGGGGAACGCGACCGAGAGCGGGCGACGGAGCGTGATGTACGCGCTGTTGGGGTCGAGACCCCCCTGGAACATATCAGCGCGGTTCCGCGGGAACAGCGCCTCGCGGAAGTACGTCCGGGTGGTTTCGACGCCGAAGACGGGGACGCCGAGCGCGAGCAGGCCGACGCCCGTCCCGACCGCAGCGCCGACGGCGCGCCACGCCCGGCGGCGGAGGAACCAGACGCCGAACAGCGCCGGAAACACCTTGATGAACGCGACCAGCGCGAACGCGACCCCCGACAGCTCCTCGCGGCCGCGGTCCAGCGCGACGAACCCGACGACGGTGAGGGCCGCCAGCTGGACGTTGACGTTGCCGTAGAACACCGACGGGACGGAGTGGATGGAGGCGACGAGGAAGGCGGCGACGAGCGCGTAGTCGATGCGGGAGAGCGACCGCCCGGAGCGCTCGACGTACCGGCAGAGCAGGACGCCGCCGGCCGCGCCGATCACGACCGCGCCGGCCGTGTGGACGACGAACCCCGGCAGCCAGCCCCCCGGGATCGCCGCAGGGTAGAACGCGAGGACGGACAGCGGCGGGTAGAGGTATCGGTATGCGGGCCAGTCCGGCGGCGTCGCCGCGTAGAAGTCGCCGCCGGCCAGCGCGGTCTCGGCGGCGTAGTAGTACACCTTGAAGTTGAGCGCGAACATGTCGGCGCGCCCGAGCCGCATCAGCGCGGCCGTGCGGACGCCAAGGAGGACGCCCGTGACGAGGACGAACCACGCCCCGAGCGGGTAGCCGCGAAACCGGTTCATACCAGGTGGCTCCGTCGGCACCTATACGTGTTTTGTGGAATCGTCGGGGGCCGCCGGGGGCGTTCGATCGGGATCCGGGAGTCGGACCGCCTGGCTCACCGGACACGGTACGGTTCGTCGCCGGGCAGGAACCGGCCGAGGTCGCTCTCCTGGCGGTAGTCAGAGCCGAGGATCGCCTCCAGCCGTGCGAGCAGTCGGTCGGCGTCCGTGTCATCCCACTCGCCGGGGTCGCGGACGGGGACGACGAGATACCCTCGGCCGCGGACCTCGGAGGCGTGGATCGCCGGCATCTCCGTCCCGACCCGGTCGGCCTTCGCGGTGAACTCCGCGAGGACGTGGGCGGTCGCCCGCTCCCCGACGGGGAGGATGACGTGGGCGTTGATCGCGCGGAACTCGGCGTCGAAGAAGGGTTCGAGGCGGGCGTACGACTCGGCGTCGGGCGTCTCGCCCTCGGGGGGACAGCAGGTGTGGAGGTAGCTCAGAAACAGGTTCTCGGCCGTCGGTTCGTCGGCGTAGGGCGCGTCGAGAAACCCGGCGTCGTGGAGCACCGACTGAAGGGGGCCGGCCCCCTCGGTGCCGGTGAAGGGGACGCCGGTCGAGCGACCGCCGTGGACGCCGGGGTGGTCGCCGACGACGTGGAAGTCGGCGTTGGCGTCGCCGTAGCCGTGGACGACGTCGTACTCGGCCGAGCAGGCCGCCTCGCACGGCGGCGACATGCCGAACGGGTTCCGCGTCCGGTCCGTGACGTTCTGCACGGCGACCGGTAGCACGGAGACGCCTAAAACGGCCGCGGTTTCGACGACGTTTGCGGAGCGTGTACGCGCCGCGCTACGTCGACGGCTCGTAGCCGGCCATCTCGACTTTTTCGGCCAGCGTCTCCACGTCGGCGTCGCCCTCGACTTCGGCGACGCTTTCGTACCGGTCGGCCTCGGCGTCGTCGACGCCGTCGGCCATCTCCAGCGCCGTCTCGACGACCGATTCGCAGCCCTGGCAAGTCATTCCATCGACCGTGAGTTCCGTCGCCATACCGGATCGATCGGCACGTTCCTATAGAATAGTTACGGTCAGGGCTCGAACCGACGGAACAGCGGACGGTCGGCCGGGACCACCCGGTCAGGCGGACTCCGTCATCGACCGGTATCGCTCCTCGAAGTTGTGCCGACAGGACGAACTGCAGAAGTGGTGGACCCGGTCGTCGATCCGGACCGACTCGCCCTCCGTCGTCACGGTGGTGCCACACTCGTCGCAGTCCGGCGCGAACTCGGCGGCGTCGACCTCGGGGCTCCACTCCGAATCCGCGAGCAGGCGAACGTCGTAGCCGCGCACGCGGTCGGTGTCGACGACGTCGGCGAGCAGCGCCCCTACCTCGTCGGGTCGTATCGTCGCTTTCACCACGACGCCCGCGTCCGCAGTGGCGAACACGTGTTCGATCGGGTCGGCCTCGGCGAGGCGGCGCTTCACGTCGGCGACGTTCCCCGGCCGGAGTTCGACGTCGACGAGTACGGCGACGCCGTCGTGCAGTTTCGACCGGTCGATGTCGAGCGTGAACCGCTCGATGACGCCGAGCGATTCGAGTCGGTCGACGCGGTCCGACACCGTCGGCGGCGAGACGCCGACCTGGTCGGCGATCTCGCTGTACGGTCGGCGGGCGTCGGCCGCGAGGAGCCGAAGAATGTCGAGGTCAGTGTCGTCGAGTTCGCGCATGGCGTGGCGTTGCACCGGTGCCAGTAAACGCTTTTCGACACGACACAATTAATTTAACATATCTTTGAGGTCGTCACTCGCCGGCGCGGCGGCTATCGGCCCATCGTGTGGAACTCCTCGTTCGGCCGCATATCCGCGAGCTGTGCCATCCGGTTCGAGAGGTTGAAGAACGCGGCGACGGCCCCGATGTCCCATATCTCCTGCCGGCTGAAGCCGGCCGCCTCCAGCCGCTCGAAGTCGTCCTCGTCGACCGCGGCCTGGTTCTCGGTGAGCTTCACCGCCAGGTCGAGCATCCGACGGTGGCGGTCGCTCACGTCGGCGTTCCGGTAGTTCGAGACGAGCTGGTCCGCGAGCAGCGGGTCCTCGGCGTAGATCCGAACCAGCGCGCCGTGTGCGACGTTGCAGTAGTAGCAGTCGTTCGCGCCGCTGACGGCGACGATGATCATCTCTATCTCCTCGCGGGTCAGGTCGCTCTCCTCGACCAGCGCGTCGTAGTACTGGAAGAACGCCCGGAACTGTGACGGTCGGTAGGCGTACGCCAGGAACACGTTCGGCGTGAATCCGGTGCGTTCCGTCTCCGCCTCGATGCGCTCCTGCAGGTCCTCGGGCAGGTCCTCGACGTCCGGTACGGGGAACCGCGTCATGGCTTCCACATCGTCTGCCATGGCTGGCCGTTCACGGCTATCGATTATGACGGTTGTGCTCCGCGGGGACCGAAAGGGTTGGGAGCGTCCGCCTCGAACTGGGGCCGTGTACCAGCTCGGCCACTGCGGGATCGCCCTGCTCGTCTACGCGCCGATAGGGGCGGCGCTCGTCCTCGCCGGGCACGGCTTCGCGGCGTACGTCGGCGGCGCGGTGATGGTCGCCACGGCGACGCTCCCCGACTGCGACCACCGTCTCCCACTGGTCGAGCACCGCGGCCCGACCCACTCGGTGCCGTTCGCGCTGCTGGTCGGTGCGGGGTTCGGCGTCGTCGGATCGGTCGTCGCGCCGGCCGTCGACGGCGCGCTCGGCGTCGACCCCGCGGCGTTCGGCTTCGCGATCGGGTGTCTCTCGGTGGCGACACACCTGCTCGGCGACGTGCTGACGCCGATGGGGATCCGGCCGCTGTGGCCGGTGTCGGACCGGCGCTACACGCTGAACCTGACGCACGCGAAGAACCCGCTCGCGAACTACGGGCTGTTCGCGCTGGGCGTGCTGGCCACGGCGGTGACGCTGGTCGGTCTCGCTCGCGTGGTCTGACGCGGGCCGGGGCCGTACCGACTAAGTACCGTCGTGTGTTACTGTTTACCATGAGCGCGATCGTCACCGCGGTCCTGTACGCGGGGGTCGTCGTCCTCGTCCCGCTGCTCGTCGTACTCCCCATCCTCCTGCTGGAGCGCCGTCGGGAGGACGGCGGTGCGGGACTCACGGACACCTCGTCGGGGGCGGTGTTCCGGGGAGGGGCTGACGACCGTTCGAACGGCTCGGACCACGGGGAGTCCGAAGCGTCGGACGCCGTCGCCTGCCGCACCTGCGGGGAACTCAACGGTGCCGACTACACGTTCTGTCGCGAGTGCGCTGAACCCCTCGCCGGCCGCTGAGGCTCGCGACTGACGCGGTCGGCTCGTTCGTCGCCGGGGGCTTCAGTCGAGCGCCACGGGCGCATCGGTCGCCGCGCTCTCCCTGATCGCGTCGATGACGGCGAGCGTCGCCGCGGCGTCCGCGGCGTCGGTCAGGGGCGTCCGCCCCTCGGCGACGCAGTCCGCGAAGTGGTCGGCCTCCAGCGCGTACTGGTCGACCGGGTCGAACGTCTCGGTGACGGTCCGGCCGTCGACCTCGTAGGAGAGCGTGGGCGTCGACACGCCGGAGGTGTTGAACGCGTCGGGGACCTCCAGCCAGCCGTCGGTCGTCTCGACGCGGTAGTACTGTGATTCGGGCGTCTCGAACCCGGAGGAGACCTGCGCGGTCGCCCCGTCGTCGTACGCCAGGGTCGCCGCGGCCTCGGTCTCGACGCCCACGCCGCGCGCGTCGTTCGTCGTTCCGAGCACGCGGTCTGGTTCCCCGAGGAACTGTCGGGTGGCGTGGATCGCGTAACAGCCCACGTCCATCAGACTCCCGCCCGCCAAGTCCGGCGAAAGGCGGATGTCGTCGGGCGTATCGCCCATGCGGAACGAGAACCGGGACTGGACCGACCGAACCTCCCCTAGCTCCGTCTCGACGATTTCGATCGCGCGCTCGGTTCGGGGGTTGTACCGGTACATGAACGCCTCCATCAGCGTCACGCCGCGGTCGTCGCAGTACTCGCCCATCGCGCGGGCCTCCGCGGCGTCGACGCCGAGGGGTTTCTCGCAGAGGACGTGCAGGCCCGCGTCGGCCGCCCGCTTCGTCCACTCCGCGTGCAGCGCGTTCGGGAGCGGGTTGTACACCGCGTCCACATCCTTGTCTTCCAGCAGGGCCTCGTAGCTCGCGTACGACCGCGGGATCCCGTGGTCCGCCGCGGCGTCGGCCGCCCGGTCCCCGTCCCGTGACGCGACCGCGACCACGTCGTGGTCGGTGTCGTCGAGCGCGGGGATGAACGCGGTGCGAGCGATGTGTGCCGTGCTGAGAACGCCGAAGTTCATGATCCACGGTTCGGCAGCGCCCGGTAAAAAGCCGTGACAAATCGACCTGTCAGCCACGGCAACGGTCCCTCACCAAGATTTAAGCCGAGACGGGTGGTAAGTAAGACCAATCAGCTCATGACGACAGACGGGGGAACGGTCGACCGGGGAACGGGGGTAACGACGATAAGCGACGGCGGCGTGTTCCGTGACGACCGGGACGAGGTGCAGGACACGACGGCGGGCGAACTGTTCGCTGAACTACAGGCGGAGAACGGAACCGACGGCCCGGACGCCGAGTTCGGGGACTCGGCCGAGGCGATCGTCGACGGGGCCGAGGGCCACAGCCACGAGCGGTTCACCGACGGCGGCCAGGCCATCGCGGCCGGGAAGGAGGTCGAGAACCTCCTGATCCCCGACCGCGAGGAGGGCGACGAGTTCCACTGGGTGAACACCGGCGACGGGGACGGCGACGAGTCGGCCCGGACCGCGACGGCGGTCGACGACGAGACAGCCACCGGCGACGCGAAGGGGTCACCCGACTCCGAGACGGAGGGGGCCGACGAGTCGGGCGGACTTCTCGGCAAGGTGCGGTCGCTGTTCGGCGGGCGCTGACCACTCGACTGCTCGGTGGGGGGAGCCGACCCGCCCGAGTCCCGAAAGTCCCTACTCCCGCGCGACCGTAGCGCCGACATGGTCGACCGCGAGGCGCTGCTTCTCGGACTGGTGCCCCCGCTTGCGTGTCTGTTGCTCGCCGTCTCCGTACGCGTGCCGGGGTCGGTTCAGGTCCCGGCAGCCGTCGTGCTCCTGCTGGCCGGCGCAGCCGGTGGCTACGTCGCCGGCACGTTCGCCGGCGGTAGCCGACGGCGGCGCGTCCGCCATGGCTTCCTGAGCGGCGGCGTTGCCGGCCTGCTGTTCGGCGGGACGCTCGCGTACGCCATCCACGAGAGCGCCGCGCCGCGGGAGACGCTGTACTGGTGGCTCCACTACGCCGTCGCCACGAGCACGCCGCCGGACGTGGTCGCCGCGTACGGGTACTACGTCCTCGCGGGCGTCGGGGCCGCCGCCGCGCTCGCCTACGCGGCGGGCGGGGCGGTCGCCGCCGCGGCGACGAAGACGGCAGGCTCCCGGGGGATCCGCTACAGTTAACGGCGTCGGCTGCCGCCTTCCACCCGGTATGACTGTCCCGACAAGGACGCTCCCCAGTGGCGACGAACTGCCCGCGGTCGGCGTCGGCACGTGGAACATCTCCGGCGACACCGTCCGCGAGGCCGTCCGCGCCGGGCTGGACGCCGGCTACGCACACGTCGACACCGCCGAGGGGTACAGAAACGAGGACGCGGTCGGCGACGCCATCGCCGACTACGACCGCGAGGACGTGTTCCTCACCTCGAAGGTGCTCCCGAAGAACCTCGGCTACGAGTCCGTGCTCCAGTCCTGCGAGGCGTCGCTGGAGCGGCTCGGTACCGACTACCTCGACCTCTATCTGATCCACTGGCCGAACCCGGCGATCTCGCTCCGCGAGACGCTGGACGCGATGGCGACGCTCCACGACGAGGGGAAGGTGCGAAACGTCGGCGTCTCGAACTTCAGCGCCTACCAGCTCTCCTGTGCACAGCACGTCTCGGACGTGCCGATCGCCGTCAACCAGATCGAGTTCCACCCGTGGTTCCAGCGGCCGGATCTCGTGGAGTACTGCCGCGAGACGGACACCGTTATCGAGGCCGCCGCGCCGCTCGCCCGCACGGATATCTTCGGGAGCGAGGTCGTGCAGGACCTCGCCGAAACCTACGACAAATCGCCCGCGCAGGTGGTCCTCCGGTGGGCCGTCGAGAACGACGTGGTGCCGCTGCCGAAGTCCTCCTCCCCCGAGCACGTCCGCGAGAACCTCGAACTGTTCGACTGGGAACTCGACGACGCGGACCGGCAGCGCCTCGACGCGGCCGACCGCGACGAGCCGGTGTACGACTACCCCTCGCGGGACTGGACCGGCGACGTGTACGGCATCTCGGAGTAGCGCCGTCGGCGAGGCGTCGGTGCCGGCCGCGCTACTCCACGCGCTCCAGCACGATCCGGTCCTCGAACCGCCCACGCCGCTCGGCTTTCTCCGCGCGGATCGCGTCGAGTTCGTCCGCCGTCAGCCCTTCCAGTTCCCGGAGGGCGTGGACTACTTCGAGCACGTCCGCCAGTTCCCCGGGGTCGCTGTCCTCGCGATACTCCCGGACCTCCTCGTCGAGTTTCTCGCGGAGGCGGCGCGCGTACTCCGCGTCGTCCGCGACGTGGGTAACGGGGCGCTCGCCGGTTTCCTCGATCACCGCGGGGATCCGGTCCCGGACGAGCTTGTCGTACTCGCGTGTCATGCCCGTGGCTTGCAGGGAGGCGCGGCAAAAAAGCGGTGAGTGACGCGGTCGGTGACGGCCTACAGCAGGTCCTCGACGGCGTCGGCGACCTCCTCGGGGGTGTCGCCGACGGGGACGCCCGCGTCGTTCAGGGCGTTGATCTTCGACTCGGCGGTGCCGGTGCCGCTGCCGGAGACGATGGCCCCCGCGTGGCCCATGCGCTTGCCCGGCGGCGCGGTGCGGCCGGCGATGAAGCCGGCGACCGGCGTGTCCATGTACTCGGCGATGTACTTGGCGGCCTGCTCCTCGTCCTCGCCGCCGATCTCGCCGCACATGACGACGGCCTCGGTGTCCTCGTCGGCCTCGAACAGCTCGAGGGCGTCGACGAAGTCCGTGCCGATGATCGGGTCGCCGCCGATGCCGATGGCGGTCGTCTGGCCGAGCCCGCGGTCGGTGAGGTTGTCGACGACCTGGTAGGTCAGCGTGCCCGACCGGGAGACGAGTCCGACGTTGCCCGAGGAGAAGATGTTGCCGGGCAGGATGCCCAGTTTCGCCTCGCCGGGCGTGATGATGCCGGGGCAGTTCGGCCCGATGAGGCGGGTGTCGACCTCCTGCAGACGCTTGTTCACGCGGGCCATGTCCTGCGTCGGGATGCCCTCCGTGATGGCGACCGCGAGGTCGATCGGCGCGTCGAGCGCCTCGAAGACGGCGTCGCCGGCGAAGGCCGGCGGGACGAAGATCACCGATGCGTCGGCGTCCTCCTCGCGGGCCGCGCCCTCGACGGTGTCGTAGACGGGGACGCCGTGGACCTCCTGACCGCCCTTGCCCGGCACCGCGCCGGCCACGACGTTGGTGCCGTACTCGATCATCTGCTCGGCGTGGAAGTTGCCCTCCCCGCCGGTGATACCCTGCACGATGACTCGGGTGTCGTCGTCGACTAGAACACTCATGCTTCCACCTCCGCGTAGTCGACCGCACGCTGGACCGCGTCCTCCAGCGTCTGTTCGACGGTGACCAGATCCTCGTTCAGGATCTCGAGTCCCTCCTCCCAGTTGGTGCCCGCGAGGCGCACGACGACGGGCTTCGGGATCTCGTCGAACTGCTCCAGGGCCTCGTTGATGCCGCGTGCGACCTCGTCGCCGCGGGTGATGCCGCCGAAGATGTTGAACACGACGCTGTCGACGTTGTCGTCGGAGAACACCATGTCCAGCGCGTTCGCGATGCGCTCGGCCTTCGCGCCGCCGCCCACGTCGAGGAAGTTGGCGGGCGCGCCGCCGTAGTAGTCCACGAGGTCGAGCGTCGTCATCACGAGGCCCGCGCCGTTGCCGATGATGCCGACGTTGCCGTCGAGCCGGACGTAGTCGAAGCCGTACTCGTCGGCCTTCTCCTCCAGTTCGTCGCCGCTCGCGGACTCGTCCTCCATCTCCGCGATCTCGGGCTGACGGAACAGGGCGTCCTCGTCGATGTTCATGACCGCGTCGGCCGCGATGACCTCGTCGTCGCTCGTGACCATCAGCGGGTTGATCTCGGCGTCAGCGCCGTCCTTGTCGTCCCACAGCTGGTACAGCGTCCGGAGGACGCTCGCCACGTCGTTGGCGACGGCGCGGTCGACGCCGGCCTCGTAGACGGCCTTCCGGGCCTGGTAGGGGTGCATCCCGAACGCGGGGTCGACGTGCTCGCGCACGATGGCGTCGGGGTCCTCCTCGGCGACCTCCTCGATGTTGACGCCGCCGCGGGTCGACACCATGGCCACGGGCTTGCCCTCGCCGCGGTCCATCGTGACGCCGACGTACAGCTCGTTGACGAAGTCGACGGCTTCCTCGACGAGCACCTGGTCGACGTGGATCCCTTTGAGGTCCATTCCGAGGATCGACTCGGCGGCCTCGCGGGCCTCCTCGTCGCTCTCGACCAGCTTGATCCCGCCTGCTTTGCCGCGTCCGCCGACCTGTACCTGCGCCTTGACGGCCACCGGGTAGCCGATCTCCCCCGCCGCTGCCAGGACCCCGTCGACGCTGTCCGCCAGTTCGGAGGCGGGCGTCGGGATCCCGGCGTCGGCGAAGACTCCCTTCGCCTGGTACTCGTGCAGTTTCATTATTGGCTCGGTCGGTACTTCCGAGGACGGCGAGTTAGTTGTGTCGAAAGTCACAGGCGCGGCCGCAGCCGCGGCCGACGGTCGTCCTGACGCGGCCCGAGACTGACACGCTCACGCCGCGTCGACGGTCCGCTCGAACTCCGCGATCCCCGCGTCACTGCCCGCGACGAACACCTCGTCGTCGGCCCGGACCGTCTCCCGCTCGCCGGTGTGGACGACCCCGTCACGCAGGACGCCGGCGACGGTCCAGCCCCGTTCCGCGTTCTGCCTGACAGCCCGGATCGACTCGCCGGCGAACGGGTCCCCGTCGGCCCGGACGACGCGGATCTGGCTCGCCGGGTCGACGACGCGCTCGCCGTGGACCTCCGAGGCCACGAGCCGGGCGCAGACGCGCTGGATCGACAGCACGTAGTCCGCGCCCGCCCGGAACGCCGCCGACGCCTTCTCGTCGTCGGTCACCCGGGCCAGTATCTCCACGTCGTCGGACAGCGAGCGGGCCATCGCGACGGTCAGCAGCGCCGTCGCGTCGTCGTCGACGGTGACGACCAGCGCCGTCGCGTCCTCGATGCCGGCTTCCCGGAGCGTCTCGGGTTCCGTCACGTCGCCCACCACGTCCGGGTTCGTCGCCGCCGACTCGTCGACGGTCGTCGCCGACACGTCCGCCGGGAGCGCGTCGACAGCCGCTTCCCCGCCCTCCCCACAGCCCGCGACGACGACCCGGGAGTGGTCGGCGACCCGCGAGACGCGCACGCCGCCCAGGTCGTTCACCACGTCGTCGATCTCGTCGACGGGCCCCGCGACGACCAGCACCGCGTTCGGCGTGAGCCGCTCGTCGGGCGAGGGCGGCAGGCGGAACTCCCCGTCGAACCACCCCGCGACGAGCGTCAGGTTCGGGTGCCCCGCCAGCGGCGAGTTCCGCACCTCCACGCCGTGGAGCGGGCTGTTCCGGCGGACGAGTATCTCCCGGATCGCCACGGCGTCGTCGTCGTTCACCCCGTTTCGCGCGACCGGCGTCGTCGCCTTCTCGGCGAGTCGCTGGCCGATGAGGGCGTTCGGCGCGATCCCCCGGTCCACGCCGACCTCGGTGAGCGCCGCCTTCCGCCGCGTCGAGGGGAGGAAGCTGATCACCCGAAGCTCATCGTTTGCCTCCAGCGCCGTCAGCACGATGCTTGCGGTGCCCTCGCCGGCGTCGGTGATGAGGAGGTTCGCCCGCTCGACGGTGGCGCGGTCGAGGTCCGCCCGGGTCTCGGGGTCGCCGTGTATCGCCTGGTACCCGTCATCGGAGAGCCGCTTTGCATCCTCCCGGTCGGACTCGATGAGGACGTAGTCCACGTCGAGCGCTTCGAGTTCCTCCAGCAGGAGTTCGGCGTTGCGCTGGTACTCCGCGACGACGACGTGCTCGTCTTTCGTCGTGAGCCGGTCGTCGAGGTTCAGCGGCGTCCGTTCGAACAGCGGAATGACCAGCACGCGCAGGGTGACGAAGCCGATGATGACGCCGGTGAGCTGGATCGTCACCATCAGCACGTTCATCGCCGGCGTGTCCCACGGCGCGTCCGCGCCGTATCCGGTCGTCGTCATCGTCTCGACGACCGTCTGGAACGACCGGAAGACCGACTGCGGGCGACGTTCGAGCGCCAACATCCCCCAGTTGTAGACGAACGTGAACAGGAGAACGACGGTGCCGAGCCCGACGACGAACTTGAGCAGCAGCCGCTGGCGCTGTGAGAGGTCCCGTGGCCGAAGCCCCCTGATGTCCCGGAGTTCGCGCATTCTGGTGTCAGTCGATATGACTGCGCTCCGGGTATAAACTCTGTCACGCCATCCCGTCGGCGCGGCTCCGGGGCCGGAGCAGTGTGACGCGCCTACGCCAGGATGCGGTCGGCCAGTTCCCGAGCCCGCTGGATCCGATCGTCGGCCTCGGGGTGGCCGCTCCCGTCGACTTCGGCGAGCAGGTCCCGGACGTGACCGACGCGCTCCTCGACGGTCGACACCGGCAGATCACTCTCGGCGAGGTCAGCCGCGACGGCCTCCGCCTCCCCGATCCACCGCGCCGCATTGCGCTCGACGGGCAGTTCGGCGGTCGCAGCCAGCGCGTCGTGGAGGGCCGCGAGGCGTCGGTCGCGCTCGGCGTCGTCCATGCGCGGCTCCAGGCGGCCCGGCGTCGTGACCCTTTCGCCCCGCCGGTGACAGGTCGTCGGCACCACACCGATGCTTAACCGCGTCGTCGTGGGAGGGCGACCATGCCCGAGTTCGGCTTCGCGCTGTCGAGCGAACTGCACGGTCCGAACGAACTCGTCGACCACGCCGTCCGCGCCGAGGAGCTGGGGTTCGACTACCTGACCGTCTCGGACCACTACCACCCGTGGATCCCCGCCCAGGGCGAGAGTCCGTTCGTCTGGACGACGCTCGGCGGCGTCGCCCGCGCGGTCGATGGGATCCCGATCGACACCGGCGTCACGTGCCCGATCATGCGGATCCACCCGGCGATCGTCGCACAGGCCGCAGCGACGGCGGCGACGATGCATCCGGGAACGTTCTCGCTGGGCGTCGGCACCGGCGAGGCGCTGAACGAGCACGTCACCGGGGAGCACTGGCCCGAACAGCCAGTCCGTCTGGAGATGCTGGAGGAGGCCGTCGCGGTGATCCGGAAGCTCTGGTCCGGCGAGCAGGTGAGCCACCACGGGACCCACTTCGACGTGCAGAACGCGCGCCTGTTCACGCTCCCGGAGTCGGAGCCGGCGATCCACGTCTCGGCGTACGGCGAACGCGCCGCCCGGACGGCCGCTGCGATCGGCGACGGGCTCGTCTCGGTCGGCCCGCAGGCGACCGTCGCCGACGCCTTCGCGGACGCCGGGGGCGAGGGGCCGAAGTACGCACAGCTGACGCTCTCCTACGCCGAAACCGAGGACGAGGCCGTCGACGCCGCGTACGAACGCTGGCCGAACACCGCGCTCGCCGGCGAGCTAAGCTCCCTGCTTCCCACGCCGGTCCACTTCGACCAGGCCTGCGAGATGGTCGCCCCTGGGGACATCGCCGAGGGGAGCACCGTCACGGACCCGGACCCGGACGCGCATATCGAGACCGTCGAGCAGTTCGTGGACGCGGGCTACGACCACGTCACCCTCCATCAGGTCGCGCCGGACGTGGAGGGGCTGCTGGAGTTCTACGCCGAGGAAGTGATGCCGTCGTTCTGACCGTCCTCGCCGACACCGGCCTCACAGGGCGTTCCCGTGTTCGTCTATCTCCCCGCGGACGACCCGTGTCGACGAGATCCGTTCCCCGTCGTCGGCCAGTACATGCGGGACCACGACCTGCTCCAGCGGCTCGAACCCGCGGTCCGTCCGCCGCCGGTTGATCTCGGCCACCCGGTCGTCCGTCTCGGGCGAGACGACGATGGCGTCGAGCGTCGGGTCGTCGTCCGCGAAGCCGTACTCGTCCTCGATCCGCCGGATCTCGATGTCGCGGCCGTGTTCGTCGAGGCGGTCGACCTCGGTCGCCACCCGTTCGCGGCGCTGTTCGAACGGCGGCACCGGGCGGTCCCGCGAGGACCGGGCCAACTCGTCGCTCGTGAGGCCGACGACGACCCCCTCATCGCCCCGCTCCAGCGCCGCCTCGAACAGGGCGCGGTGGCCGTCGTGGACCGGGCCGAACGTGCCGGCGACGACGACGCGCATACTGGCCGTTTGACGCGGACTCGCTTAGTCGGACTGGTCGTCGAGCGTCATGACGCCCTCGCCGGCCGCGAAGTTGACCCGCTTTTCCGTCCCGACGGTCAGGCTCACCGTCGCCCCGTCCAGGGTTTCCGGGCGGTCGAAGCGCACAGCGACCGTCCGGGACGTGAGATCGGCCGTGAACACGCAGGGGCGAGTGTGACAGCCGAAAGCACGGATCCCGTCGTCGGTTTCCTCGACGCGTTTGACGTGGGGCGTGATCGACCCGGATCCCCACCCGGTCTGGACGACCAGCACCGCCTCGCTGTCGAAATCCGTGCCCTCGACGAACTCCGACCCTGCGGCGTCGTCGCGGACCCGTTCCAGGTCCGACTCGTCGGTCAACAGCGTCGCGTAGTACTGGTCGCCCTCGTCGGCGTCGTCCAGCCGGAGCCCCTCGTCCGCGAGGGCGGGGCCGCGCTCGTTTGCCTGCTCGAAGGACAGCGACGGCTCGGCTGGCATGTTCTCGCACAGCCAGAGCGGGTCGCGGCCGTCCTCGGGCGGGTCGCACTCGGGTTCGGTTATCTCGTACGGCGGCTTGTCCACACGTTCAAGACTGTCGGGTAGAGCGCTGCCGTCGCTGTCGTCGCCGCTTCCTTCGTCCGTCCCGTCGTCGTCAGTCGTGCCGTTGTCGCTGTCGTCGTCGGTCGTCTCCTCCCGCGCCGTCCCGGGCTGTGGGTTCCCTTCCGACAGACAGCCGGTCAGTGCCGTTCCGGCGGCGGAGACCCCCGCCAGCAGCGCTCGCCTGCGGTTCAGTTCCATAGCCGACCGGTCGACCCTTCGGGATGAATCCTTTCGGGTAGCTCAAACGCCCGGTTGACATATGCTGGTCGACTACGAACCGCTGCTGATGGCGTAGACGTACCAGCCGCCCTGGTACGTGCGGACCTGATACACCGTTTCGACGGTCCTCGTCTGCTCCTCGCCGTCCTGCGTTCTCGTCACCTCGAACTCCACGGTGACTGAGGCCTGCGTGTCGGACTCGTTGCTCGTGGTCATGGACAGTACAGTTATCTCCGTATCCGAACCGCCACCGCTCTCCGGCGACGTGGTCGCGGAGCCGTCCGGATGGACGATCGCAGCCATGGTTTCGGCGTCGTTCTCCTGCCCGGCCTCGACGTACGTCTCGACGGCGGCCTGCGGACTCGCCGCACCGCCGCTGCTTCCCTCGCTGGTGGGCTGCGCTGTCCCGGTAGTGTCGGTCTCGGGGGCGCTCGTCCCGGTGCTGGTGTCAGTTTCGTCCCCGTCGTCCTCGTTGCTGTCGGTCGGGTTGCCCCCGCCATCCGAACTGTCGTCACCGTTCCCCGAACAGCCCGCGATACTCGCCGCCACAGCCGTCCCCGTCGCGCTCGCGATAAACTGTCGTCGGTGCATCGTGTTCCCGTAGGGGTTTTATTTCGCTTTTCTTAACTGCATCGTACGACCGCTCCGCGTAGTCGTGGGTCTCGTCACGATGTTCGCCCAGAAGAGTGCACCGTCCGGGGTTTGAACCCGATGCGAATTCTCGCTTGGCTCGGATTTCCGTGGTTCGAATCCCGCCCCTGCGCGCTTCGCTCACTGCGTTCGCTGTAGTGCTCCGTCTGGGATTTGAACCCAGGTCATCGGCTCGAAAGGCCGAAATGATTGGCCGGACTACACCAACGGAGCTGACTGCATCGAAGCGTACCGGGTTTTTGCTTAAATGCCCATCGGATCAGTCTCGACGGCCGCCGCCGTACCGTAGCCGGCTACCGCTTTCACAAAGGCTTAGCCGGGGACGAGCGACCCCACGCACATGCGACGTGTACGCTTTCGCGACCCGGCCGGCGCGGTTCGAACGGGCGAGTGGACCGACGACGGGATCGAGTTCGGCGGCGAAACGTACGACCCGGACGCCGTCGACGTGCTCCCGCCGTCCGAGCCGTCCAAGGTCGTCTGTATCGGCCGCAACTACGCGAAACACGCCGAGGAGCGCGACGAGGAGGTACCGGACCGCCCGCTGCTGTTCCTGAAGCCGCCGAACGCCGTCGCGGGCCACGGGGACGAGATCCGACTCCCGGCGGGGAAAGACCGGATCGAGCACGAGGCCGAACTCGCCGTCGTGATCGGCGAGCAGTGCCGGAACGTCCCCGAAAGCGAGGCGATGGCCGTGGTGGCGGGCTACACCTGCATGAACGACGTGTCGAACCGCGACGACCAGTCGCGGGAGCAAAACTGGGTCCGCGGGAAGGCGTTCGACGGGGCCGCCCCGCTCGGTCCTGTCGTCGCGCCGCCCGAGTCGGTGCCAGAGGACGCAAGCATCGAACTGCGCGTCAACGGCGAGACGCGGCAGGACTCCTCGCTGGAACACCTCATCTTCTCCGTCCCGGAGCTGATCGCCGAGATCACGACGTACATGACGCTGGAACCCGGCGACGTGGTCGCCACCGGAACGCCGGCCGGCGTCGGTCCGCTGACCGACGGCGACCGCGTCGAGGTCGAGGTCGAGGGCGTCGGCACGCTCGCCCACACCGCGGTGCAGGACTGATAGTGTTTGCTCTCGCCTACCGGTGATCGCCGGTGCAGTACTGGCGATACCCGGTGAACAGTGAGAGCAGTCACTACGATCCTGATGGCGACTCCGTGTTCGTCACCGGCGGCGCGCTGAACCCGAGGCTCAGCATCGCGGCGCTCGCGCTGAAGGCGGTTGACCACGTCGACGCGGCGCTGTGATCAGCCGTCCCGGGCAGGTAGAGGCCCTTTTGCCGGCAGGGCACGAGCGACGGAGCACCGGACATCGAGACGACAGGCCAACTCCCGCCCGGGGTCCGCCTACCCCTGTCCGAAGTTGTTCTCGATGAACCGTCGCCACGGTGGAAACGGCGAGTCGATATCGGCGCCGTCGAGCACGTCCGCGGCATTCTCGGCTGGGTCGTCCGCGTCCTCGGCTTGCTCGCCGTCGGTCCCGTCACCCCCGCCACAGGCCGCACAGGTGCGACCCTCGTTGAACGCCCGCAGGTCGTCCCGGACCGGTTCGCCGTCGACGCCGCGGGCGTCCTCCCACGACCAGGTGAGGCCGTACTCATCGGGAGCGGCGGCGTAGGCCCATCGGTCGTCAGCCGTTCCGTCCGACCGGGCCAGCCACGTGAGCGCGTCGCCGATCCGCGGTTTGATCGCGGTCGCCGCCTCGTGACACGCGCCGCCGTCGCCGACCCGGATGGCGGCGACGTTCGCCTGCGCGGCGACCGCCTGCTGGGCTAGCTGGAGCGCCCTGTCGGCCCCCGGCGACTCCCGGAGCAGCGCGTACGTCGTCTCCCTGTCGTACCGCGCTTCGCTCCGGTCGAGCCGGAAGCTCGTTCGGGTGTCGTTGAACGCCGCCGGGTGGTTTTCCCACCACCGGACCGGCCGCGGGCAGTCCAGCGTCGCCGCTGCGGTGCCCGACAGCCCGGCTGCACCGACCGCCAGCCCGCCGGTCGCGGCGGCGGTCCGTCGGAGGAGCGCCCGCCGCGTCACTGTATCTGTCATCGTTACCGATCTGTCCGACCCCGGATCGTTTCGTAATGACCGTCATTACGGCTGTGCGACTCGAATAAGCTGTTTGTACCGCCAGCGTAGCAACGGCTTACTGCCGGCACCATGGCGCGTCCGTCGCGGCCGCCGCGACCGCACGACGCGGCTTGAGTAGCCTTAAGCCCCGCCACCCACTTCCTCCGACCATGCAACCGCGAGACCTGTCGGCCCACGTCCCCTACGAGGCGGGCCGCGGGATAGAGGAGGTCGCCCGCGAGCTCGGGCGGGACCCCGACGAGTTCGTCAAGTTGGCGTCGAACGAGAACCCGTTAGGACCGAGTCCCGCCGCATCGGAGGCGATCCGCGAGGCGGCGGGGCGGGCCAACTCGTATCCGACGGCGGCTCACACGGACCTGACCGCCGCCGTGGCGGACGCGTGGCGCGTCGACGACGAGCAGGTGTGGCTCGGCAACGGCGGCGACGGCGCGCTCGACTATCTCGCCCGTGCGACGCTGTCGCCGGGCGACGACGTACTGGTGCCCGACCCCGGCTTCTCCTACTACGCGATGAGCGCCCGGTACCACCACGGCGAGGTGGCGGAGTACCCGCTTCCCGCGGCGGACGACTTCGCGATGGACGCCGACACGGTGCTCGACCACTACGACGGCGAGCGCGTCGTCTACGTCACCTCGCCCCACAACCCGACCGGCCGCGTGATGGCGCTCGACGAGGTAGAGCGCGTCGCCCGCGAGACAGACGAGGAGACGCTCGTCGTCGTCGACGAGGCGTACGGCGAGTACGCCGACGAGCCCTCGGCCGTCTCGATCGTCGGCGGCGCGGCGAGCAAGGATGCCGGACTCTCGGAGGCGACCGAGGACCGCGAGACACGGGACGACGTGGCCGTCCTCCGGACGTTCTCGAAGGCGTACGGGCTCGCGGGCGTTCGGCTGGGCTACGCGGTCGTCCCGGCGGACTGGGGCGACGCGTACGCGCGAGTGAACACGCCGTTCGCGGCCAGCGAGATCGCCTGCCGCGCCGGGATCGCCGCGATGGGTGACCGCGAGCACGTTCAGGACTCGGTCGAGACCGCGGCATGGGCCCGGGAGTACATCCACGAGAACGTGGATGCCCCGACGCTCCCGAGTTCGGGGAACTTCGTGCTGGTCCGGGTCGGCGACGGGACGGAGACGTACGAGGCGCTGAAGCGCCGCGGCGTCATCGTCCGGGACACGTCGAGCTACGGCCTGCTCGAGTACGTCCGGGTCACCTGCGGCACGCGCGAGGAAACCCGCCGGGCGGTCGAGGAACTGAACGAGGTGCTCGCATGAGAGTCGCCGTCACCGGCACGCCCGGCACGGGCAAGACGACCGCGACCGACCGGCTGGACACGGCCCTCGACGTGGTCCACCTCAACGACGTGGTTCGGGAGGAAGGGCTGTACGACGACGTGGACGAGGAGCGCGACAGCGTGATCGTCGACATCGACGCCGTCGCCGACTGGCTCGGGGACCGCGACGACGTGGTGGTCGACTCCCACCTCGCACACCACCTCGACGCTGACCGCGTGGTCGTGCTGCGCTGTCACCCCGAGGAACTGGAGCGCCGCCTCCGCGACCGCGGCGAACCGCCGGCGAAGGCCGAGGAGAACGCCGAGAGCGAGGCACTCGACGTGATACTCGCCGAGGCGGTCGACGCCCACGGCGAGGCGAACGTCTACGAGATAGACGCGACCGACCGCGACCCCGACGCGGTGGCCGCCGCCATCGAGGCCGTCGTCGCGGGCGAGCGCGAACCGAGCGCCGGCACCGTCTCCTTCGTCGACTACCTATGACGCTGGACCAGTTGCGCCCCTACGTCGACGGGCTGCTCGACCCGTGGGTGCGCGCGGCCGACCGCGTCGGCCTCACGCCGAACGGCGTCAGCGCGGTCGCCGGCCTCGTCGCCGTCGCCGCCGGCGTCGCCTACTACCTCGCCGGCACCGACCCGGTCTGGTACGCCGCCGGGTCGACGCTGGTCGTCCTCAACGGCTGGTTCGACGTGATCGACGGCGCGCTCGCCCGCCGGCAGGAAGTCGACTCCGAGGCGGGCGACCTGCTCGACCACGTCCTGGACCGCTACGCCGACATCGTCATCATCGCCGGCGTCGCGGCCGGCGTCGGGCGCTACGACCTCGGTCTCGCCGCCGTCACGGGCGTCCTGATGACCTCCTATCTCGGCACGCAGGCACAGGCAGTCGGGCTCGACCGCCTCTACGCCGGGCTGGTCGGTCGCGCTGACCGGCTCGTCATCATCGCGGGCGTCGGCTACGTCGCGGCCGTCGTCGACCCGACGGCGTACGGGCTCTCGCTCGCCGGCTGGCTGCTCGTGTTCCTCGCCGTCGTCGGTCACCTCACCGCCGTCCAGCGGTTCCACGAGGCGTGGGGGCGGCTCGACTGACCGCGGCGCATCATTTATACAGCGGCGCGATATACCCTCACGCATGGTTCAGTGTGAGATGTGCGGCGCGGAGACTTCGTCGCCGAAGAAAGTGAAGGTCGAAGGCGCTGAGCTGGACGTGTGTAGCGACTGCGCCGACTTCGGGACGGAGGTCAAGACCCAGTCCACGTCCGGCGACACCTCGACAAAGTACTCCACGTCGTCGGACGGGTCGAGTTCGTCGTCCAGCGCCTCGGGCGGGACCTCGACGACGAGTTCCACGGGCGGCGGCTCCCGGAGCCGGTCGGACATGTTCGACGACATGGACGAACTCGCACAGGACTACGACGACCGGATCCGGAACGCCCGCGAGGACCGCGGGCTCTCCCAGGCCGACCTCGCGAACGAGCTAAACGAGAAGGCCAGCCTCATCCGGAAGCTCGAACGCGGCGAGACGCTCCCCAGCGACGACGTGCAGGCCGCGCTTGAAGGCCACCTCGACATCGACCTGAGCGGGAGCGGCGGCGGCGAGGACACCGAATGGGAGGGCGGCTCCTCGACCGGCGAGTACACGCTCGGCGACGTGGTAAAGCGGAAGGACTGACCGGCCGACTCGCGCGACGCCTGCCGTTCTCGCAACCTATTTGTCCCGCGGCCGCCGGGGTACTGGTATGTTCGTTCTCGTCAACCTGAAGGCGTACCCGTGTGACCCCGTCGCCGTCGCGGAGGCCGCGGCGGAGGTAAACGACGACACCGACGCGGAGATCGTCATCGCGCCGCAGGCCGCCCACCTGCCGGCGGTGGCCGATACCGGCGTCGAAACGTGGGCACAGCACGTCAGTCCCGTCGAACACGGCAGCCACACCGGGAGCACGCTCGCGGAGGCGGCCGCCGACGCCGGCGCGACCGGCACGCTGCTCAACCACTCGGAGAACCGGCTGAAACTCGCCGACATCGACGGCTCGCTCGACGCGGCCGGGCGCGTCGGCTTCGACACCTGCGTCTGTGCGAACAACGCCGAGCAGATCGCCGCCGCGGCCGCGCTCGGCCCGGACAGCGTCGCGGTCGAACCGCCGGAGCTGATCGGCACCGGCACGCCGGTCAGCAAGGCCGACCCCGACATCGTGCGCGACGCCGTCGATGCGGCGGCCGCGGTCGACGAGAGCGTCGACGTGTACTGCGGCGCGGGGATCAGCACCGGCGAGGACCTCGTCGCCGCCCGCGACCTGGGTGCCGACGGCGTCCTGCTGGCAAGCGGCGTCGCGAAGGCCGACGACCCGGCCGCCGCGCTTGCCGACCTCGTCGCCCCGCTGTAGCGCCGACTGCGGAGCCGTCGGCTACTCCTTCAGCAACACCATCGCGTGGCCGTCGTCGAGAGTGACGGGACCGCCGTCGGCGTCGTCGCGGTCCGCAACGGCGCGGCGGGCGACGTCGTTGTGGACCGACAGCACCCCCTCGAACTCGTCGTCGGTCATGTCGTGGTGGTCGGCGAACTGCCGCCAGATTCGTCGCGGCAGCGCGAGGTAGTACGCTGCTTCGTCGGCGAAGACGAGCGGGTCGTCGCGCAGCGACGTCCGCCACTCGTAGACGAGTCCGTCGACCCCGGGCAGGTCACGCATGCCTTGCTGGTGCGTTTCGAGGAGCGTCCGGAGGCGGTCCGGGCCGATGCCCGCGTCGGCCGCAGCGCTCTCGACCGCTCCGTCCGCGAACAATGCGGCGCTGTCGCTCATGGAGATCCCTGTGCGCTCGACGAACTCGTATCGTTCGCTTCGGCGGGTGGCCTATGAGACCGCCGCCGACTCCGAGTCCGTTTCGAGGTACTGCTCCTCCCACTCGCGGCGGGCCTCGATCTCGCGTTTCCCCCGCTGGGTGAGCGCGTAGTAGTTGGTCCGTCGGTCGAGCTCCCCCTTCTCGACGAGTCCCTTGTCGACGAGGGTGTCGAGGTTCGGGTACAGCCGACCGTGGTGTATCTCCGTCTCGTAGTACTTCTCGAGTTCGTCCTTGATAGCGAGTCCGTGCGGGTCGTCGAGACCGGCGATGACCGTCAGCAGGTCCCGCTGGAACCCTGTTAGATCGTGCATCGTTCCCCCCACCGTACTGTAATATCACGTTCGGCATAAACGTATGGGGGTAGCCTGCATTCCACACCCGAGCACGGACGGCAGTTGGGGAGGGTTTAAGCCTCGACCGGCGCAGTGGTAGCGTATGAGCGACGAGCGAGTGTTCGTCTCGCACGCGCCGGGGGACAGGGGGCTCGTCGAGGGGGTGTTTCGCTCGGTCCGAAACCTCCCGCTCCACGTCCACATCGCCGGCGAGGAGGTCGACGACGGCCGCGACCGGACCGGGCTGCGCGGCCGGATCGACGAGAGCGACGCGGCCGTGGCGATGCTAACCGAGGATGGCGCGACGAACCAGTGGGTGAACCGCGAGGTCGGCTACGCAGTGGCGCGCGACGTTCCGGTGGTGCCGGTCGCCCCCCGGACGGAGCTCATCGGCGGCTATCTGGAGGACCGGCCGCCGGTGGAACTCCACGACGAAGCGATCCACCGCACGGTGTTCGAAGTGTTCTCGGCGCTCCGACGGGAGCTGACGCCGCTTGGCGGCCTCGACACGCCGAAGTGGTACCTCCCCTTCCGCTGTACGACGGACGGCTGCTCGGAGCCCGTGACCCTGAAGATCGACCGCGACCAGTCGGACCTCTGGCGGCTGCACGACCACGGCCGGACGATCCACGCCGACTGCGAGGCGTGTGCGACCCGCTACCACTTCGAGCCGGCGACGCTCGGACTCATCCGCCGCGAAGAGACAGGGTCCGAGTAACCGCGGGCGAGGTCACTCGGCGAGCCGGTCGTATGCGCGTTTGACCGCCTTGAACTCCGACCGGTCGCCGTCGGTGCGGTCGGGATGGGCCTCCTTGACCTTCTCCAGGTACGCGTCCCGGATCGTCTCCTGATCGGCCTCCCCGTCGACCTCCAGCGTGGCGTAGGCCTCGGACCGCCGCATGCGGACGGCCTTGACGACCCCTTCCTCCAGCCCTTCCTCCTTGCACTCCGGGCAGAACGACTGCGTCCGGCCGTCGACCGTCTCGACCCGGTACAGTTCGACGGTGAACGTCTCGCGGCAGTCGTCGCACCGGTTGGTGGTGACGGCCGTCTCGTCGGCACCCGTCGACCCGTCGCCGGACTCGCGGTCGGCGGTTCCGCTGTCGGTGGGTCCACCGGAATCCGTCCTCCCGGCGGCCCCGGACGACCGATCCCGGGAGTCGGCCGTCCCGTCGTCGTCCCGACCGGGGACGTGGCGCTCGCAGTCGTCACAGCAAAGCACCGACGTGCCGTCCGACAGCGTGACGCTCGTCAGGTCCGCGACCCGATGTTCGGTGCCACAGCCGTCGCAGGCCCGCCGCCGCTGGTCAAGGCCGGCCTGCTTCTCGGCGGCGGTCTCGGCGTACTCGCGGCACTCGGGACAGCAGACGGCGGTGTGGCCGTCCGGCATCGTGACAGAGTGGAGGTCCTCGACCGGCAGGGTCCGCCCGCAGCCGTCACAGCCCCGCCTGTCGGTTACTGCCATCGTCGGCCGTATTATTCCTCGCCGTATATATGCCTTGCACGTGGTACGTGTTCGGGAGCGAGACCGCCTCCCCGCCTCGAGTTAATAGACTCACCGAATTCATTTATTACAAAATGCGAATTCCCGCGCCGGATGTAGCAGCAGAATTAATAACGGGCTGTCGCGTAGCCTCCGGTAATGAGTCACGGCGACACGAACCGGGAGTCGGTGACGCTCTCGGTCCCCGAGATGGACTGCTCGTCCTGTGCGTCGAAGGTCGAGGGGAGCGTCAGTGAGGTCGACGGCGTCGCGTCCGTCGATCCGACGCCGACGACCGGCAAGGTGGACGTGACGTTCGACCCGGCGAAGGCGGACGCGACCGACGTGACGGCCGCCGTCGAGGCGGCGGGCTACGAGGTCGCCGCGGGCGGTCCCGCCGACGCCGAGGACGACCCCGGGTCGGTGTGGCGGAGCGGGCGGGCGCTGAAGACGTGGGCCGCCGGGGGGTTCCTCGTGCTCGCGCTTCTCTCGGAACTCGTCGTGCCGAACGGGAACCCGACGCTGGTGACGGCGCTCGGCACCGAGTGGGGGCTGGCCGACGCCCTCCTCCTCGGGGCCGTCGTCGTGGGCGGCGAGGTGATCGTCCGCAACGGCTACTACTCCGCGCGGAACCTGAGCCTCGACATCGACTTCCTGATGACCGTGGCGATACTGGCTGCCACGGGGCTGTCTGTCGCCGTCCCCGGTGAGAACTTCCTCGTCGAGGCGGCGTCGCTGGCGGTGCTGTTCAACCTCGCGGAGGTGCTCGAACGCTACTCCGTGACGCAGGCGCGCGAGTCCCTGGAGGAGCTGTTCTCGCTGGCCCCCGACACCGCCGTCGTCCTGCGTGACGGCGACCACCTCGAGGTGCCGGTCGACGCCGTCGACGTGGGCGAGACCGTCATCGTGGAGCCGGGCGAAAAGGTGCCGATGGACGGCACGGTCACGGACGGCGAGAGCGCGGTCAACGAGGCCCCGATCACCGGCGAGAGCGTCCCCGTGGACAAGCGCGAGGGCGACGAGGTGTACGCCGGGACGATCAACCAGCAGGGGTATCTGGAGGTGGAGGTGACGTCGGTGGCCGACGACAGCACGCTCGCGCGGATCATCGACCTCGTGGAGAGCGCGGGGGAGAACCGCACCGACCGCGAGCAGTTCGTCGACCGCTTCGCCGGCTACTACACCCCGGTCGTGACGGCCGCGGCGATACTGACGGCGACCGTGCCGCCGCTGCTGGTCGGCGACTGGGTGACGTGGGCGGTCCGGGGGATCGCGCTGCTGGTGATCGCCTGCCCCTGCGCGTTCGTCATCTCGACGCCCGTCTCGGTGGTCTCCGGGATCACCAGCGCCGCGCGCAACGGCGTCCTGATCAAAGGCGGGAACCACCTGGAGACGACGGGCGAGGTCGACGCTGTCGCACTCGACAAGACGGGGACGCTCACGACCGGCGAGCTGTCGGTCACCGACGTGGTGCCGCTGAACGACAACGACGCCGCCGACGTGCTGGCCTGCGCCCGCGGCGTCGAGTCCCGGAGCGAACACCCCATCGGCGACGCCATCGTCGACCACGCCGAGACCGAGGGGGCCGAGGCGGCCGACGTGTCCGACTTCGAGGCGATCACGGGCAAGGGCGTCCGCGCGGACCTCGACGGGACGACCCACTACGCCGGCAAACCGGCGTTCTTCGAGGACATGGGCTTCGACCTGGACCACGTCCACGTCCGGACGGACGGCGGGGCGGTCGCCGCGGGCGGTGCAGGGGCGACGCCGGCGGCCGGCGCTGTCGACGGCGACCTCCGGGCGCAGTGCGAGCGACAGGGCTGTCTCGACCTGCTGGAGGAGACGATCCCGCGGCTTCGGGGCGAGGGGAAGACCGTCATCCTCGTCGGCACCGAGGACGCCCTGGAGGGCGTCATCGCCGTCGCCGACACGGTCCGGCCGGACGCGAAAGCCGCCGTCGCGGCCCTCCGTGAGGCTGGCGTCGAGCCGGTCATGCTCACCGGTGACAACGCGGGTACCGCCGAGGCCATCGCCGCCGAGGTGGGGATCGACCGCTACGAGGCGGGCCTGCTCCCCGAGGAGAAGGTCGCGGCGGTCGAGGACCTCCGCGAGGAGTTCGGGACCGTCGCGATGGTCGGTGACGGGATCAACGACGCGCCCGCGCTCGCCGCCGCGGACGTGGGGATCGCCATGGGCGCGGCCGGCACCGACACCGCAATCGAGACGGCCGACGTGGCGCTGATGGCCGACGACCTCTCGAAGCTCCCCTACCTCGTCGACCTCTCCCGGACCGCGAACGGCGTCATCCGGCAGAACATCTGGGCCAGCCTCGGCGTGAAGGCGCTGCTCGCCGTCGGCATCCCGCTCGGCTACGTCTCGCTGGTCGTCGCGGTGCTGGCGGGCGACGTGGGGATGACGACGGCCGTCACCGGCAACGCGATGCGGCTCTCGCGGGTTCGCCCGTAGCCGCCGTCCGCCGATAAGCCTAACACCTCCGGCAGTGGTAGTTTTTCACATGCCCGGAACCGTCGCCGACGAGCGGACCGCCCCCGTCGTCGAGGTCGAGTTCACGGTCCGAGACCCGGAGTACCCGTTCGTGTACGTGTCCGACACCGAGGACTGCGTCTTCGAACTCGCCGAGATGGTCCCCCGCGACGGCGGTCGATACGCCGAGTTCTTCAACGTCACCGACGTCGACCCCGGGCGGATACTGGAGCTGGCGGCGGAGCGGGAGACGGTCGGCGTCTCACTGCTCAGGGAGTACGAGGACGGCGGCCTCTTCGAGTTCCTCGTCTCCGGGGACTGTCCGGCCTTCTCGCTGGCGAAGCTGGGTGCCCTCCCGCGCGAGGTGTACGCCGCGGACGGCGAGGGCCGGATCGTCGCGGAGATACCGCCCCGGTACGACCCGCCCGACGTGATCGACCGGTTCCTCGACGAGAACGCGGACACCGATATTGTCAGGAAACGCGAGAAGGAAGCCGTCACGCCGCTGTTCTCCCGATCAGCGCTGCCCGAGGTGCTTGCCGACCGTCTCACCGACAGGCAGCGCGACGTTCTCCGCGCCGCCTACGACGCGGGCTACTACGACTGGCCGCGCGACTGCACGGGCGCGGACGTGGCCGACTCCCTCGGCATCTCCTCGGCGACGTTCTCGGAACACATCCACGCGGCGGAGCGGAAGATCCTCGCGGCGCTGTTCGATCGCGCCGGGAGCGGCTGACCGGGGCAGCCATGGATGCCGGGCGTTCACTCCCCGTCCGGCGACACGACCGTCCGGCCGTCCCCCTGGACGGTTACCGTACATCCCTCGAACCGGAAGGTGATACCGGCCCCCGTGCTACGGTCCCCTCCGTGGTCCGGGCCGACCAGTCGGTCCAGCGTGCGTGGGTCGACCGCCTCGTAGAGCGGGTCCAGTGCGACGGGGTCGCTATCGGTCGCCGCGGCGACCGTCTCGACGACGCTGTGGACCGGCTTCCGGGGACCCTCCCCGGCACACCGTGCGGTGTACGTCCCGGCTTCCGGGTCGTACCGAACTGAGTTATCCATACGAGTCCCTCGGTACGACTGTCGGATCCGGCGGGCTTAGTTCGGGTCCCTACATCTCAAGGGCCACACGGGAGAACGGACGCCGGAATCCGACGGGTCTACAGCCACCCCTCGCGCCGGAAGTACGCCGCCATCGCGAGGGCCATCAGGAGCATCCCGACGAGCACCGCCGGGTAGCCGTACGCCCACTCCAGTTCGGGCATGTTGTACGGGCTGCCCGAGAAGTTCATCCCGTACACGCCGGCGACGAACGTCAGCGGGAGAACGATGGTGGCGACGACGGTGAGCTTCTTCATCACCTCGTTGGTCGAGACGGACAGCGAGTTCAGGTAGATGTCCCGCGCGCCGCTGGCCAGGTCGCGGTACGTCTCCACGAGGTCGACCAGCTGGACGACGTGGTCGTACACGTCGCGGAAGTACTTCTCGGCGTCCTCGCTCACCTGATCCGGGTCGCCCCGGGCGAGGATCCCGGCGGCCTCCCGGAGCGGCCACACGAGGCGGCGCACCGCGAGCAGTTCCCGGCGGATGCTCTGGATCCGCTCCAGCAGCCCAACGTCGGGGTCGTCGATCACCGCGTCCTCGACGAGTTCGATGTCGTCCTCGATCCCGTCGAGGAGGGCGAAGTAGTCGTCGATGATCCCGTCCAGGATCCGGTAGGCGGCGAAGTCCGCGCCGCGGGCGACCAGCCGCGCGTCGCCGCGCCCGACGGCCTCCCAGGCGCGCCCCACGGCGTCGGTCCGATTCGGTGCCAGCGTGACGACCCAGCCGTCGCCGAAGAACACCCCGAGCGGGTCCTCGACCAGTTCCCCCTCGAACGTCGTCTCCCCGCGGGCGAGTTCGGCCTCCTTGACCAGCACGAACGCGTGGTCGTCGAACAGTTCCACCTTCGGGCGGACGCCGTTCTCCACGTCCTCCGTCTCCAGCGGGTGGATCCCGAAGGTGTCCCGGATCGCCGTCAGTTCGGACTCGGTGGGGCCGACGACGCGAACCCACGTCGTCCCGGCGGCGTCCCGCGCCGCCGCGATATCGTCGTACGGCGACGCGCCGTCCTCGTCGTAGACGATCGTCTCGACGGTCACGCGGTCCCGCCCCCCGACCGCCCGCGCGCCGCGAGTCGCGTCCGGTTCATACCCCCGTCATCGGCGGAGCGACACAAAAACCCCTGCGGCGACCCCGCCGTCACTCCGGGAGGATGTCGCCGAGCGCGGCCCCGATGGCCATCACGACGCCCGTCACGGTGGTCTGGCACGTCGCGACCCACGGCTCGGCCCAGTCGACGCGCCCCCAGGCGGTCATCAGCAGGAGGGCCGCCCCGCCGGAAACGACCAGAATGCCGAGGAGCCGCCGCGGCACCACCCCGAACAGGAGGTCGCTCTCCACGTCCGCGAAGCCGACGGCGTGGAGGATGCCGACCGTGACGACCAGCCCGATCCCGACGGTCACGACGAACGACGCCGGATTGGCCGCGAGGTGGTCCCCGACTTCCTGGGTGCCGCCCTCGACCAGCATCGGGACGCCGAAGATGAGGCTGCCGACCAGCGCCTCGCCGGCGTCGCGAACGTCGAAGCTCGACCGGATCCGGCCGAACAGGCGCGGGTTCTCGGCCTTGCGGAGCGTCCGCATCGTCTCGCGAACCTGCTCGCGCTCGTCCTCGGAGTCGACGATCCCCTCTAGCTCCTCCAGTTCGTCCATCGCGTCGTCGATGCCGGGACGGTCCGGCGGTCCGTCGTCGGCCTGAGACATACGTCGGCCGACGGGTCGCCGGCGGATAAAGCTGCCCGCAAAAGGCAACCGTCCGGGCGAAGACGTTGGAACCGTGCCGAGCGACGTGCGACCGTTCCACCGCTTCGCACGGTGGTACGACCTGGCGATGCCCGGCGTCGACGCCGACGCGCTGCGGAGCGCGCTCGACCTCGCGGAGCGCCCCGTCCGCCGTGGACTGGACGTTGCGGGCGGCACGGGCCGCGCGTCCCGGGGGCTACCGGGGATCGAGTGGACAGTCGTGGACGCCGCCCGCGGGATGCTCGACCGCGCGAGCGCCGCCGGGACCGCGGCCGTGCAGGGCGACGCTGCTCGGCTCCCGGTCGACGACGCGGCCGTCGACGCCGTCGTTATCGTCGACGCGCTCCACCACGTCGGCGATCCGGCGGCGGCGGTGCGCGAGGCGTCCCGCGTCCTGCGGCCCGGCGGCGTGCTCGCCGTGGCGGACTTCGACCCCGGGACGGTTCGGGGCCGCGCGCTCGTCGCCGGCGAGCGCCTCGTCGGCTTCGAGTCGACGTTCCACGGGCCGACCGACCTCTCGGCCGACCTGCGCCGGGCCGGGTTCTCGACGCTGGTCCCGGAGCCGGGCTTTGCCTACGTCGTGGCCGGCGTGAAACCGTCGGAACGATAACCGACGAGTCCACAGTGTCGGGTATGGCCTCACACGACGCCGGAACCCGGACGGCCGGGGACGACCCCTCCGGCGCTATCGTCGCGGGCGACGTCGCGGTCGTGTTCGCCCTCCTGATCGTCGGCGAGTTGAGCCACGGCATCGACCCCGTCGCCCAGCCGCTCCACGTCCTCGAAACGATCGCGCCGTTCCTCGTCGGCTGGGTCGTCGCCGCGCCGCTCGTCGGCCTGTACGACGAGGGGGCGCTGGCGACGCCGGTCCTGTCGGCGCGGCTGACGGCCGCGGCGTGGCTCGGCGCAGCGAACGTCGGCCTCCTGCTCCGCGGGTCGCCGTACTTCGTCGGCGGCACGACGTGGCCGTTCCCGCTGGTGATCACCGGGATCGGCCTGCTGTTTCTCGTGACGTGGCGGGTCGCCGCCAGCCGGTTCCTGTAGGGCGTCGTTCGGTCAGTACGCCCGGGCGTACAGGGCTGCTCCTGTCACCGCCGCGAGCGTCGCCACGCCGGCGAGCGCCAGGAACAGCGCGGTCGGCGTGCCGTACGTCAGCACCGCCCCGGCGAGCGCGCCGCCGAACGCGCCGACGCCGAACGTGCCGAGGTACGTGAACCCGTAGGAGAGTCCCCGGGTGCCGGCGGGCGTGTACTCCGCGACGGTCGCCTGATACAGCGGCTGGACCGCAAAGAGCGTGAAGCCGAGCGCCGCGCCGAGCGCGAGCAGCGGCAGCAGTCCGGCGTCCGCCGCCGGAACGAAGAGGACCGCAAGCACCGCCAGCGCGGCGAACGCGGCGGCGATGCCGGCCTCCGTCCGGATCCGGTCGGTGAGCCGCCCGCCGACGTACTGGCCGGCCATCCCGACGGTCAGGAGGCCGACGTACGCGTAGCGCGCCGGTTCGAGGTCGGTGCCGGCGAGCGAGACGGGGGCGAAGGCGTCGAAGTCCGCGAGCAGTTCCGGCAGGAAGGTGAGGACGCCGCGGTAGTACAGCCCCGACATGACGACGACGGCGAACACGCCGACGAACGCGCCGGCGAACAGCGACCTGCTCCCAGCCAGGAACTCCGAGAGCGATGAGACCGGGTCCGCACGCCCGTCGCCGTCGGCTGCCACCGCGGCGTCCTCCTCGAACTCCGTGCGGAGCGCGTACACGCCGCCGAGCGCCGCGGGGATCGCGAGCAGGCCGACGACGGTTCGCCAGTCGAACGGAATTAGCAGCAGCGTGGTGGCGAGCGGCCCGAGCGCGATGCCGGCGTTGCCCGCCATCCCGTGGTACGCGAAGGCGCTGCCGCGCTCGTCGACGCCGGTGCTGATGAGCGAGAGGCCGGAGGGATGGTAGACGCTCGCTGCGGTCCCCCACAGCAGGAGTGCGACCGTGATCACCGGGATGGAGGGGGCGACGCTCAGGACGAGAAAGGAGCCGCTCATCCCGAGCAGGCAGGCGGCGATCACCCGTCTGGAGCCGACGGCGTCCGCCAGCACGCCGCCGGGAAGCGCCCCGATGCCGAACAGCGCGTAGCCCGCGGTGACGACCAGTCCGATCGCCGCCTCGGTGACGGGGAACTCGACGAGCCACACCGACACGAGGATCGGGATCGAGAGTTCGTACGTGTGCACCATCGCGTGGCCGACCATCACGAGTCCGACGATCGCCCTGTCGTTGCCGTTCACGCTCCCCGAGCGTACGGCTCCCCCCGGTTTGATACTGTCGAAAGGTGGGATGACAGCCAGGCCCCGGCGGGCCCTCTGTGCGCCCGGACGGTTCCCCACGTCCCCGTCGTGCGCAGTATGTCGTATGCTATGCAGGCACTAATAGGCGCTCGATGGCCCAAATAATGCCGAACGATCGAACGGTTCCGGGGTTTGTTGTTCAAAGACGGGTAACTGCCGAGCCGTCAAAATCGATTCCGTGCGTAATCGATGCGATCGAGGGTTCTATGGGCCGTTCTGGGGTCCAGAACCACTGCATAACTTATAGAAATTCTACTCACTGACCATGGATTTCTAACCTATGAAATACTCGATGCCTATGGGGAACACTTATATGCGTATCCTTCATACTATGTAATAGAAATCATGACTGGATACTACGACCTCGTTCTCGGCCTCATCCCGGTCGCACTGCTCGGTTTCACTGGCGCGCTCACCGTCGCCGGCCTGAACCTGACCACCGCCGTCCCGATCGCAGCCAGCGTCCCCGTCGCGCTCATGGGCCACGCGATGTTCGTCAACGGCCCGACCGACGAGCCGGCACCGTCGACGAACACGAACGTCGGCCCGGTCAACGCCGACTGAACGCGGTCCGTTCGACGCTTCGGTCTTCTTTCCTCTCTCCCGCTTCCTTCTCCTCCCGTTCCTGCCAACGTTTTTGCCGACCCTGACCGTTGGTGCTCGCATGACGAGCACACGGTTTCTGACGAGCGACGACGTGGCGGACCTTGCGACGCCCGGCGACTACGTCGACGCGGTCCGCGACGGGTACCGACAGCGCGGCGAGGGCGCGCCCGCCGAACCGCGGACGAAGCACCTGAACGCCGACCCGCCGGGGATGCTGACCGGCTACTCCGCAGTGCTCCCCGAAACCGGGGCGATGGGCGGCTACATGTACGCGGCCGGGTTCGGCGCTGAGGACGCGTGGTTCGTCACGCCGCTGTTCGACGCCGAGAGCGGCGAGCCGCTGGCGGTCCTCGACGGGGCGAGCATGAACCCGTTCAAGACCGGCGCGGCCGGAGCGGTCGGCGTCGACGCGCTCGCCCGGGCGGACGCGAACCACGTCGCACTGATCGGCAGCGGCGCGCAGGCCCGCGGCCAGCTTCGGGCGACGGTGACGGTGCGGGACGTGGAGACGGTCGACGTGTACTCGCCGACGAAGGAGCACCGCGAGTCGTTCGCCGCGGAGATGAACGAGTCGCTCGACGCCTCCGTCGCCGCCGTCGCCAGTAGTTCCGCCGCCGTCGAGGAGGCCGACGTCGTGATCACCGCAACGACCGCCAGCGAGCCGGTGTTCGACGGCGACCTGCTGGCCGACGGCGCGCACGTCACGGCGATGGGGCAGTACGACCCCGAGAAGCGCGAACTCGACGCGACGACCATCGAGCGCGCCACCTACGTCCCGGACCTGCGCGAGCGCGCCACGCAGGACGCCGGCTCGTTCATCCACGCGGTCGAGGAGGGCGTCGTGACCGAGGACCACGTCCACGCCGAACTGGGCGAGGTGGTCGCGGGCGAGGCTCCGGGCCGCGAGTCGCCCGACGAGGTGACCGTGTTCGACAGCGGCGGCACCGGGATCGAGACGGTCGCCGCCGCCCACATGCTGTACGAGCGCGCCGCCGAGCGCGACCTGGGGACCGAGATCGATTTCGCGCCCGCGAGCGAGGCGCTGACGGGGCGGTAGTGGGGTAGCTATAACACCCGACGGGATGAAGCAACCGACAGCGCGCGATGAGTTCCGCCACCGACTCCGAGCCGTCGGGCGCGACCCTCTCCTACCGGCGCATTCTGGAACGCGAGATGGAGAACGCGCTCAAGGAGATCAATCGCCCGCCCGAGGGGGTGTTCCTCTCCGGGCTGACGGCGGGACTCAACCTGAGCTTCGGGGCGCTGTTCATGGCGATGGCCCTGACGTTCTCCGGCGGCTTCGGCTCGAAGCTCGTCCAGCAGGTCACCCTGGGCGGCGTCTCCTCCATCGCCTTCCTCTTCGTCGTCGTCGGGCAGACCGAACTGTTCACCGCCCACTCGACGATGGCCGTCCTCCCGGTTCTCGACGGCCGCGCGTCCCTCCGGGAACTGGGACGCGTGTGGGGCGTGACGTACGCCTCGAACCTCTTTGGCTGTGCGCTGTTCGCCGGGCTGATCGCGGCCGTCGGACCGCGGCTTGGCGTGGTCGACCCGGCGGCGTTCGGGACGCTCGCGTCCTCGCTCGTCCCGCTCCCGTGGTGGGTGATCCTGGCGAGCGGTGTGATCGCAGGCTGGCTGATGGGGCTGGTGACGTGGCTGTCGGCCGCGAGTCGCGACACGATCGGCCGCATCGTGTTCGTGATCGTCGGGACGGCCGTCATCGGGTTCGGGCCGTTCCACCACTGCATCCTCGGCACGACAGAACTGCTCACCGCCCTGGCGCTCGGGCAGGGAGTCACGGTCGGCGATTACGGGGTCTTCATCGTCTGGACGACGCTGGGGAACGTCGTCGGCGGCGGGGTGTTCGTCGGCCTCCTGAACTACGGCCACGTCGCGCTCGCGGGCGAGAAACAGGACGTGGAGTTCGAGGCGACGGACCGCGAGGGCTGAACTGCGGGCGACCGCTTACAGCCCGAGCGCCTGCACGAGCGTCAGCCCGCTCGCCATCGCGCCGAGGAGGTAGCCGCCGATCGCGCCGCCGTTGAGCAGCGGCAGGCCGGCGTGGGCGCGACCTTTCAGCACCATCGTCATCAGCGCGAGCAGGCCGATGGTCGTCCCGACCATCGCCGACAGCGCCGCGAGGTTGAGCGCGATCCCGGGCACCGCGATGGCCCCGGCGTCGACGAAGAAGGCGGCGCTGGCGACGATGATCGTCGGCATCACGGCGTCGCCGAGGCCGATGAACAGCGCGTCGCGCTCCATCGGTCCCTCGTCGGTGACGGCGGGTTCCTCGTCACCGTCGTCGGTCGTCGAGTCGTCGGCGGCCTCGCTGGGGTCGCCGTCAGCCGGTTCGCCGCCGTTCGGCGCGGCGTCGGCCGCGTCGTCACCCCCCTCGGCGCGCTCCTGCGCGTCGAGGAAGGAGTACGGCAGCGTCGTCGGGATCACGAACATGATGGGGACGTTCAGGTCCATCACGCCCTCCGCCAGCGTCAGCATGTGCTCGGTGCCGTAGACGCTGATCGCGTCGTAGACGGCCAGCGCCGACAGGAGCACGATGGCGGGGAGGATGCCGAAGCTGATCCCGAAGATGCCCGCCGCGCCAGCGCCCATGATGATCCCGGCCGTGTCGATGACGTACCACTCCGGGTGGACGAGCAGGCCGGCGACGATGGCCAGCGCGCCGGCCGCGGCGAGGACGTTGACGGCGACGCCGCCCGCCGGAACGGTGACCACCGGCGGCACGACGACGTTCAGCACGTACCACGACAGCAGGCCGCTGGTGAAGATTATCAGCCCGCGGATGAACCACCGGACGTCGAACTTGATCGCCCCCAGCATCACCACGGTCGCGACGAGGATCGCCCCGAGGTAGGCGAAGCTGTTGGTCGTGTCGCCGGGGTCCTCGGTCGCCTGGTAGCCGGCCGACTGGAACGGTTCGACCAGCGCGAGCGCGCCGACCTGTACGAGGAGGAAGATGCCGACGGTCGCGGCGACCGCGGCGTACGCGCGATGTCGCTGTTCCATGTGCGCGCCGGTTGGGACGCCCGCGGTATTGCAGTTGCGTTCCGGCCGCCCGCGGCGTCGCTCGCTCGGCGGCCGCCGACGCACCGCCGAACGGTGCTACCGCGCGTACAGCTTCTCGCCGAGCATGAGCGCCAGCCGCCGGTCGTCGTCCGGGGAGACGGCGACGTACGGCCGGGAGACCGGGCCGAACACGTCCACGACGCGGCCGACCCTGTCGAGGGACTCGTCGACCGCCTCGGTGCCGATATCGGGCGTCTCGTCGTCCGGGACCCGCAGGATAAGGAGGCCCTGTGCCGTCCGGACGACTTCGCCGAGGCGCTCCATCACTCCCGGAGGGCGGCGACGTACGCGGCGACCGCCTGAACGATGTCGTTTTTCGCGTCGTCGTCGGCGTTCTTGATGAGGATCCGGCCGCGTTCCTCGTACCCCTCGCGGGGGTACGCAACGTCGCGCTCGATCACGGCGTCGTAGCCGACCTGTCCGGCGGCCTCGGCTATCTCGTCGACCGTCGGCTCGGGGACGGCCACGTCCGCCGGGACCCGGCGGCCCTCGTTGCGGCTCAGGTCCGCGTCGAGATACGCGGGCCAGATGACGTTTTCGACCATACTCCCCGGTCGTTCCGCCCCGGTTAACAACCTTTCCAGTCAGCGACGGGCCAGCAGGGCGAGCGTCGCTACCAGTGCGGCGACGGCGGCCCCGATGCCCATGCCGGGCTGGCCGCCGCTGTCCGAGCTTTCGGTGGTGTCGTCGCCGTCGCCGCCGGAGTCGCTATCCGACTCGCCGTCCGACCCGCCGTCGGCGGCCGTCGTGCCGGACTCCATCCCGGCGTCGCCGCGGACGCTCGCGTTCGCCTCGGCGTACGCCTCGGGGTGGATCGACTGCGCGACCTGACTGATCGGGATCACGACGCGCGGTCCCGGCTGGTTGAGGTAGTTGGCGTTCACCTCGATGATCTGGTCTTCCTGCACCGCGGTCGTCTCGGACAGCGCCTCGGTCCCCTGGAGTCCGTACTGCTCCTGAACGAGTATCCACTCGGGGTCCTGCGCGACGATGATCTCGTTCGAGAGCTGGTCGTAGCCGGTGACGTTGGCCCCGACGGCGATGTTCTCGCCGCCGCCGAGTTCGATGATGCGGTTGATGAACGTCCCCTCGCCAGCGGTGAAGCCGCCGGTCATCTGGTAGTACACCGTGCCGCGCTCCTCGCCGCTGACGGCCGCCTGCACGACTTCGATGTCGGTCCGCATCTCGCTCACCGCCTCGGCCGCGCCCTCGCAGTTACCGGTGAGGCGACCGGTGGTGTTGGTCTTCTCGTAGATGTCCTCGATCGACTCCGCCATGCGGAACTCGTACACCGGCATCCCGACCTCGCGGAGCTGGCTGATCGTCGAGTCGCGCGTGCTGTTGGGCGCGAGGACGAGGTCCGCCTGCGTGGCGACGGTCGTCTCGATGCTGACGGAGACGCCGTCGTCCTGGCTGATGTCGGTCTTGCCCTCGCGGCCCTCGAGGTAGTCGGTGTACTGGCTGATCGGCAGGCCGGTCACCTGCCCCTGTGCGCCGATCTCCCACATCGTCTGGGCGGCGCTGGGCTGGAGCGTCACGACCGACTCGGGCCGTTCCTCCAGCGTGATCTCGTGTCCCTTCGCGTCGGTCAGCGTGACTGGGAACGAACAGTCCTCCTGTGCGGCCGCGGCACCGTCGACGCTCGCGGGCGCGTCGGTCCCCGTCGGCGCGGCAACCGCCGCGCCGGCGGCCGCCGGCGTGGCGAGGGCGACGACGCTTGCCGCGACGACTAGCAGTGCGACCATCGATCGAACTCCGTCTCGTGCCATCGTGCAACCCTTCCCGACGGAGTCAATAAATATTTACCTAACCCAACTCAGATTGTGCAGTATGCGAACCGGCGCTCGGACGGCCGTCTGGACCGCCGCCCTCACCGCGCTACTCGGGGTTGTCGTGGTGGTGAGCGCCGCTATCGGGCCGGTGCCGCTCGACCACGTCGTCGTGGCGAAGGCGGCGGCGAATGCGATAGCCGTGCCCGCCTCGCTCGGCGTGACAGTCTCGTGGGCCGCCCTCCCCGTCCTGCCGGTGTCGGTCCCGGTGCCGGGACTCGACGTGAGCTACGTCCACCCGTTCTCGTTCGCGGTGCCCGAGACGTCCCAGCGGATCGTCGGCCAGTTGCGGCTGCCGCGGATCGCCCTCGGCGCGGTCGTCGGCTTCGCGCTCGGCGCGGCCGGCACGGTGATGCAGGGCTTCTTCCGGAACCCGATGGCCGACCCGTCGATCATCGGCGTCTCCTCGGGCGCGGCCGTCGGCGCGGTCGCCGCCATCGCCGTGCCCGGCGTTCTCCCCGTCGGTCCCCGCACCGCGGCGTTCTCCGGCGCGCTGGCGACCGCCTTCCTCGTGTACGCCATCGCCACCGAGGGCGGGCGCACGCCGGTGGCGACGCTGCTGCTCGCCGGCGTCGCGGTCCAGACGTTCCTCGGCGCGGTCATCTCCTACCTGCTCGTCATGAGCGGCGAACAGCTCCGCGAGGCGGTGTACTGGCTGATGGGCAACCTGCGCGCGTCGACGTGGGGCGAGGTCGAGTTCGCCCTGCCCGTCGCCCTGCTCGGCTTCCTCGTCCTGCTCGCCTTCGCGCGGGACCTCAACGTCCTCCTGCTCGGGGAGACCGACGCCACCCACCTCGGCGTCGAGGTCGAGCGCACGAAGCGCCTGCTGCTCGCGCTGGCGAGCGTCGTCACCGCCGCGTCGGTCGCCGTCGCCGGCGTCGTCGGCTTCGTCGGGCTCATCGTCCCCCACATGATGCGGCTGGTCGTCGGCCCGGACCACCGCATCCTGCTCCCGACGAGCGCGCTCGCCGGGGCGTCCTTCCTCGTCGCCACCGACACCCTCGCCCGCTCCGGCCCGGCCGAGGTGCCGGTCGGCATCGTCACCGCGGCGCTGGGCGCGCCCTTCTTCCTCTTCCTGCTCCGCCGCCGGGAGGTGACCGCGTTGTGATCGAGGTCGATGGGGTCGCCGTCTCGCTCGGCGGGGCGGAGGTCCTCTCCGGCGTCGACGCGACCGTCGACCGCGGCTCCTTCGTCGGGCTCGTCGGGCCGAACGGCGCGGGCAAGACCACGCTCCTCCGGACGATGAGCGGCGCGCTCGCCCCCGACGCGGGCGAGGTCCGGATCGGCGGCGACGCTGTCGGCGACCTCCCGTCGAAGGCCGCCAGCCGCCGGGTCGCGGTCGTTCCGCAGGAAACCCACCTCGCCTTCGACTTCGACGTGGAGACCGTCGTGGGGATGGGCCGCCATCCCCACCGATCGCGGTTCGGCGGCCCCTCGGAACGCGACCGCGAGGCCGTCGCCGACGCGATGGAGCGGGCCGGCGTCGCCCGCTTCGCGGACCGGTCGGTCGGCGCGGTCAGCGGCGGCGAGCGCCAGCGCGTCCTGCTGGCCCGCGCGCTCGCTCAGGACGCGCCGGCGCTCCTGCTCGACGAACCGACCGCCAGCCTCGACGTGAACCACCAGGTGGAGACCCTGGAACTGGTCGCGGACCTGGTCGCGGACGGGAAGACCGCCGTCGCCGCCATCCACGACCTCGACCTCGCGGCGCGCTACTGCGACGAACTCGTCATGCTGTCGGACGGCGGCGTCCTCGCGGCCGGCCCGCCGGCCGAGGTCGTCTCCGAGGCGAACCTCGCCGACGCGTTCGACGCGAACGCCGTCGTCTCGCGGGACGGCGCGACGGGGAGCCTCTCCGTTACTGCGCTCCCTGACCGCCCCAGCACCGACGCGACGGTCCACGTCGTCGGCGGCGGCGAGGCCGGCGCGCGCGCCGTGGACGCGCTCGGTGCGGCGGGGTTCGACCGGACCGTCGGGCCGCTCCCCGAGGGCGACGCCGCCGCCGAGACCGCCCGGTCGCAGGGCGTCGACGTGGTGACGACGCCGCCACACGCCCCCGTCGACGACGGAACGGTCGAGACGGTCCGCGACCGCGTCGCGGCGGCGGACGTGACGGTGCTCGCGGACCTGGTGGTGACGTCCGGGAACCGTGCGGTCCTCGACGCCGTCGCCGACGCCGACCGCCTCGTGGTCGTGGAGACCCGGCCGTTCGAGGAACGGAATCGCGCGGCCGGCAGCGCGCGCGACCGCTATGAGCGCCTGCGGCGACGCGCGACGGTCGTCGCCGACGACGTGGCCGCCGCTGCCCGGGAGCTACGCGGGACGGTGCCCGCCGAACTGGCGGACTAAAAGGGGTCGGTCAGTCGCTCCGGGCAGCCGCGCGGACGGCCCGCTCCGCGAGCGCGCTCCCGGCCGCCGCCGTCCGCAGGAGCGTCTCGGAGACGAGTGCGACCGCGGCCGGGTTGTCGCTCCTGTCGGCGTCGGCCAGCGGGTCGACGGCTCCCTCGAACCGGTCGTGTTCGGCGAGCACCTCGTACGCCCGCTGCCGGTCCGCCGACGGGTCCTCGTCGACTGCGATGCCGACGGCGTCCTCGACGAGCCGTTCGGCCGTCCGCGCCCGGTCGTCGAGCGTCGCCGCGGTGTCGTCGTCGATCGGGTCGTCCAGATCGAACGCGACCCTGGCGATCCGCTCGGCGTTGTCCGCCACGCGCCGCAGGTGGTTCGCGGCGGCGTAGTGGTCGAACGCGACCGGCCGGGGGCCCTCGCTGGCGTCCGGGCGGTCGAACCCGTCCAGCGCGCGCTCGAACTGCCGGGCGACGAGCAGGAACTGCCGGTCCACGCCGGGGCCGTCCAGGACGGCGGTGGCGAGGTCGGCGTCCGCGTCGGTCACCGCCCGGACCGCGTCCCGGTGCATCGACAGGGCGACGTGCTGGAGGTTCAGCACGGTCTGGGAGAGCGACACCTTCGACGGGTTGAGGACGTTCCGGAACCCGACCTCGTCGGTCGATCTGTCGTCGACCTCCAGCCCGGTCAGGTCCGTGCCGGCGTCCGTCAGCGCCCGGCACTGGTCGGCGTCGAGTTCGTCGGTCTCGTCCGCGACGACCCGGAAGCGGTCCTCGCCCGCGGCGTACAGTTGCCGGACCGTCCGGGTCAGGTTCGTCGGGGACAGGTCGTCCCCGGGGACGACGCGCTCGCCGCCGTCCTCCTCCCGCGGCCCGACGCGGACGACGAGCGACCCGTCGTCGCTCGGGTAGAGGTTCACCTCCCGCCCCGTCTCCAGCCCGTGAGCCGTCGCCCACTCCTTCGGGAGCGACACGGTGAACGTCGAACTGCCGGCGAGCTGGACCTTTCGCGTGACCGGCGACTCGTCGGTGGAACTGGTCACGGCGCGACCACCCCGTGCCGGCGAGGTGCCGGCGCGCTGTGTGGCGTCATCGGCTCACCCGAACTTGCCGGTGATGTAGTCCTCGACGCGCTGGCTCCGCGGGTCCTCGAATATCTGGTCGGTGTCGCCGTACTCGACCAGCTGGCCGCCGGTGAGGAACACGGCGGTCTGGTCGGAGATGCGCGACGCCTGCTGCATGTTGTGGGTGACGACGACGACGGTGTACTCCTCGGCCAGGTCCTCGATGAGGTCCTCGATCTTCGCGGTCGCGATGGGGTCAAGCGCCGACGCCGGCTCGTCCATCAGGATGACCTCGGGGTCGGTCGCGAGACAGCGGGCGATGCAGAGCCGCTGCTGCTGCCCGCCGGAGAGGCCGACTGCGTTGTCGTCGAGCCGGTCCTTGACCTCGTCCCACAGCGCGGCGCGGCGGAGTGAGTCCTCGACGATCTGCTCTTCCAGTTCCCTGTCGTCCTCGCCCAGCAGGCGCGCGACGAGACCGCGGTCGATCTCGCCGTGCTTGCGCGGGCCGTAGGAGACGTTGTCGCGGATCGACTTCGGGAACGGGTTCGGCGCCTGAAACACCATGCCGACGCGCTTGCGCAGCTCGACGAGGTTGATGCCCGACTGGTAGATCTCCTCGCCGTCGAGCTCGACCGAGCCGTCGACGCTCGCCGTCTTGATCCGGTCGTTCATCCGGTTGAGACACCGCAGGAACGTCGACTTCCCGCAGCCGGACGGCCCGATGAGCGCGGTGACGCTCTCCTCGGGGATGTCCATCGAAACGCTCTGGAGCGCGTGATCGTCGCCGTAATACACGTCGAGGTCGGAGACCGAGAGCTGTGGCTCGCCCTCGAACTCGTACTCGCGCCACTCCTCGCGGACCGCCTCCTCGGTCTCGCCGGTCGTCGTGCTGTCCTCCTGCGTCCGCTTCGTGGGTGATACGTTCTGACTCATTGCTGTAGTTGCCTCCGGAAGTAGATCCGCGTGCCGATGCCGACCGCGTAGAACGACAGGACGACGAGCAGCAGGACGAAGGCCGTCGCCCAGCCGAACGCCTGCGCGTTCTCGCCGGTCACGCCCGCCGTGATGGCGGCGTAGAGCTGGTAGGGGAGGTTCGGCGCAGCCTGAAGCAGTTCGGGATTGGTGACGAACGGCGGCGACGCCGAGAACTGGAACGACCCGAGCACGTCCGGGGCCGGGTCGCGCAGGCCGCCGGCCATCACCAGCAGGATCGGTGCCGTCTCGCCGGCGATCCGGCCGACGCCGAGGATGACGCCGGTCATCACGCCCGGCATCGCCGCGGGCAGGACGACGCTCTTTATCGTCTCCCACTGGCTGACGCCGAGCGCGGCGCTGGCGTCGCGGTACTCGTCGGGGACCGCCAGGATCGCCTCTCGACTGGTGATGAGCACCAGCGGGATGAGCATGAACCCGAGCGTGATCATCCCCGCCAGCAGCGAGAACTGGTTGCCGAGTCGCGGGACGAGGAAGGCGTAGCCGAACAGGCCGAACACGACGCTCGGCGTCGACCACAGCCCGTTGGTCGCCACCTCGACGACCTGGACGAACCGGCCCTGCTCGGCGTACTCCGTGAGGAAGACGGCCGCGGCGACGGCCAGCGGTACGCCGAGGACCACCGCGCCCGCGACCACGTAGAACGTCCCCATCACGGCCGGGAACACGCCGTTTATCACGTCCGGTCGGAACGAGTAGCCGTTCTCGACGAACGGCCAGTCCACGTCGATGAAGGGGATGAACACCTCGTCGGCGAAGGGGTACAGGTCGCTCAGGATCGGGATCGTCGCCGGGCCGATGCCCACCTCGAACCCGCGGGTCGCGGGCTCGAACCCCTGCCGGACGATGAAGGCGATGAGGATGCCGAGGATCGCGAGCATCAGCGCGGCACAGAGCCCGATGAGCACGAACGCCCCGGTCTGCCGGCCGCGGCTCCCGAACCCGTCGTACGCCCGGGCCGACGCCCAGGCACCGACGAGGCCGGTTATCCCGACCAGTCCCGGCGCGACGAGGTAGCCGGGGAACGTCACGTCGAACCCGACCGGCGACCACGTCCAGGCCGCGTCTATCGTCCCGCTGGCGATGACCCAGGCGACGCCGACGCCGAGGATGCCGACCGGTATCGCCGTCCCGAGGTCCTCGGGCGCGACGACGACCGCGCCCCCGACCACGAGGGCGGCGAACAGCGCTGCGCCGCCCCACTGCCACGTCGCGCCGAACCCGAGCGTCTGCGAGACGACCAGTCCGGCGGCGACGAAGGCGATCAGGCCGAAGCCGACGCCGGTCAGCGTCCCGGCGCGCTCGTCGGGTGTCGTCTCGAACGCGCCGGTCCAGGAGCCGACGCCGACCGCGACGACGCCCAGCCCGACCGCCGCCGACAGCACGGCGAGCCAGTCGAAGAAGGCGACTCCGGCGAACGACTGCGCTTCGGTCGTCTCGCGCAGCCAGGTGGTCGCGGTGAGCGCCACGCAGACGACGCCGAGACCGGCGACCACCCCCGAAATCCGTTCCAGCGTGGTGGTCCCGGAGGAGGCAAGCGGCGTCGCGTGTGCCTGCCGGTCGCTCATCGTTCACCCCGGAGCTTCCGCTCCATGCGCTCCTCGATCCGCTGGGAGGCGATGCTGATGACGAGCACGGTGATGAACAGCACCACCCCGGCAGCGAACAGCGCCTGCAGGTGCGTGCCGTCGGCGTTGCCGTACTGGCTGGCGATGAGGCTCGTCAGCGTCTCCGTGTTGCCAAAGACGTTGTACAGCGGTTCGGGCAGTTCCTGATTGTGGCCGATGATCACCGTCGCGGCCATCGTCTCGCCGATGGCCCGGCCGACCCCGAGCAGCACCGCGGCCGACACGCCGGAGAAGCCGGCGGGGATGGTGATGCTTTTCATCGTCTGCCAGTCGGTGACGCCCATCGCCAGCGACCCGTCCTTCATCGGGTCGGGGACGGTCGACAGCGCGTCCTCGGCGACGGAGACGACCGTCGGCAGCGCCATCAGCCCGATCATCAGCCCGACCAGGAACAGGCTCCCGAACGACGGCAGCCCGAGGTTCTGCATCATGTAGCTGTTCAGCGTCACGAAGCCGAGGTAGCCGTAGACGATGGAGGGGATACCCGCCAGGATCTCGATCGCGGGCTTGACGACCTCCCGGACGGCGTCCGGCGCGATCTCACTGATGAACAGCGCGCCGGCGATGCCGAGCGGGGCGGCCACGCACATCGCGATCAGCGTCGTGGTCAGCGTTCCCCAGATCATCGGCGTCAGCGAGTAGACGTGTGCGCTCGTGTCCCAGTACGACTCGACGGGCGGGATCAGCGTCACGCCGAACAGCGTCAGCGGGTCGTCGAAGGCGACGATCCGGATCCCCATCGCCCGGAAGACCGGGAACGCCTCGGCGAAGAGGTAGAACGTGATAAGCGAGAGTATCAGTACCGTCGAGACGGTCGCCAGAAGCGTCAGGCCCCGCGCCGTTGCAGCCTGATGTTCGTACCACCCATACGCGGTCACGGCCAGAAACCCGATCGCCGGCACGGCCGTTAGCTCGGCACCCGTGACGAAGCCGACGAAGGTCGCGACGAGGCACCCTACTCCCGCCGCGAGCGTCAGCCCGGCCCCGGCGTTCACGCCCTCGTTCGTGTCGGATACTAATGTCGTATTTGACATCTGTCAGTGGTTCAGTCCGTTCGAAAAACGGTGCGTCGGCGGGCGATTCGCCCGGGTCAGTTCGACGGGTCAGGGAGCTTGTCGATCTGCTCCTGCCGGAACTCCTCCTCCAGTGGGAGGTAGTCCGCCGTCTCGACGAACATCGCCTGCCCGTACTTGCTGAGGAGCATGTTGATGAACGCGGCCTCCTTGTCGGAGGTTCCATCCCACGTGTAGCAGTGCAGCGCGCGCGAGAGCGGGTAGTCGAGCGTTCCGAGGTTCTCGCCGTAGGTGTACGTCGTGCCCTCGATCGTCAGGGAGACCGGCGGCACCGCGCCGTCGGGCTGGAGGAAGGCGAGCGCGATGTACGCGATCGCGTTGTTGGAGTTTGCGACCAGCGTCTGGACCTGCTGGTTCTGCCCGCGGCGGACGTCGGTGCCCGACATGCTCGCGTCGGGGTCACCGAGGACGTTCGCGCGGAACGAGGTGTCCGTTCCGGAGCCCTCGGCGCGGCCGACCGCCTGGATCTCGCGGTTCGGACCGCCCAGTTCGGACCAGTTGGTGATCCGACCCTGGTAGATGTCCTGCACTTCCGTCAGCGTCAGTTCGGTGACGCCGGCGTCGTAGATCTCGCGGGAGACGACGATCGGCTGGGCGTCGACGCCGACGACGTGGTCCGTGAACGGCTCCAGTTCGGACTCGCTGCGGTCCGGGAACTCGGCTGAGACGGGCGCGGACGCGTCGCCGATGTCGACCTGGCCGTTCTCCAGCTTGTTCAGGCCGACGCCGGTGTGGTTGAGGCCGACGCTGACGAAGAACGGCGGCGTCCCTTCCTCGCCGCTGGGCTCGAAGCCATACAGGCCCGCCCAGTAGTCGGCCATGTTCTTGTCGGTCTGGATCTCCTCCCATCCGGGGACCGTGTTCTCCTCGGTACTGCCCCAGTACTCGCCGTCGTCAGCCGGGGCGTTCCCGTTCCATAGCGAGCCGCCGCGGCTCGTGATCGGGTACACCGTCGAGGAGCCGTCGGCCGTCAGCGGCTGGACGTTCGATGACCCGCCGCCACCGCTGTTCCCGTTCCCGCCACCGCCGCCACCGTCGCCGTCGGTGCTGTTCCCGTCGTCGCTGCTGCTCGTACAGCCGGCGAGTCCGACCGCCGCCGCCGAACCGGACGCCAGCAGGAGTTTCCGCCGTGATACCGAGTCGACCGGACGCGCTGAGTCGGGCGTCATCAACTGGGACGGGGTTGCAGTAGATAAAGTAGTCTTATATGAGGTGTACGACCCGCTACCCGCCGGTATAGAGCGATCGTACGCGGTACGTACGATATATACCGATACGTATTCCTCATGATAATTCGCGGCCCGCCATCCGTTCGCGCGCGACACGGACCGGAGCCCGGCAGAACCCTGCGTTCGGTTCGTCGAACCGGAGGTCGGGTTGAAATTACAGCCGACCCACGCGTTCTAACCGGAATCGGTTACGGCTCGACGCCACGGGTCTGCCGCGACCACCGGAATTTATTATGTGGAATGGGTTGTCCAACACGGACACGGTAGTAGATGACACACACCATAACGGGAGAGACCCCGGTCGTTCGGATCGCCGACAGCGGTCCGACGGAGGCGCTACGTGAGACCGTACCGAACACGGACACAACGGTCGCGGCGGTCGGGTCGACCGGCGTCCCGGCGGTCGAGCCGCTCGTGCTGGCGACACGGGACGGAGCGACGGCCGTCCACACGAACTGCACGCCCGAGCGTGTCGAGGCGGTCGTCACCCGACTCACCGACGACTCGGCCGACGTCGCCGACGACGCCGACGCGGTCGTCGAACACGACGCCGACCGGGCGACGCTCCCGTCGCTCGGCCTGCCGGGGCTGGACGGTGACCAGCGGCGGACGCTCGGCGCGTGCGGGTGGCGACGGCCGACGCACCCCGCGGACCACGAGGCCGCCGGCGGGTTCGCCGAGACCGACCCGGAAGCCGCTCGCGACGCCGCCTCGGACCTCCACGGCAGGGGCTGGGGGGACTGGTGTCAGGACACGCCGGTCGCGGCGGCGTGGGAGACCGCCCGCGAGGCGGACGGCGACCCGAGCGTGGTCGTCAACGGCCACGGCAACCCGGTCGACGCGCTCCTGCTCGCCAGCGCGCCGTTCGAGGTGCTCGACGGCGCGCGGGCAACGGCCGACGCCGTCGGGAGCGATCAGGTCGTCGTATACGCATCGAGCGCGGACGAGCGCGCGGTCGAGACCGTCCGCGAGGCCGCCGCGAACTACCCGGAGCCGTCGCCCGCGGTCGACGTGGTCGCCGGGCCGCCGGAGTACCGGGCGGCCGAGCCGACGATGGCGCTCGAAGCGATCGAGGGGAACCACCGGCTCGAAGCCCGGCTCCGGCCCCCCGGACCCGACGAGACGGGGCTGCACGGCCGGCCGACGCTGGTCCACACGCCGCGGACGCTGGCCCACCTCGCGGTCGCGCTCCGCGAGGGCGGCTCCGCGGGCACGCGTGCGGTCACGGTACGCGGCGACGTGGCCGCGCCCGCGACGGTCGAACTGCCCGAGACTGCGACGCTCGGCGACGCGGCCGACGCCGTCGACGTCGACGGCGAGGTCAAGGCCGCCTGCGTCGGCGGGCGGTTCGGCGGGATCACGCGATCGCTCGACGCGGCGCTCTCGCCCGACGCCCTCGCCGAGGCGGGCCTCGGCACGGAGGGGGTCGTCGAACTGCTCGCCGAGGACCGCTGCCTCGTCGAGTTCGTCGGGAAGCGCGCGCAGTTCGCGGCCGACGAGAACTGCGGGCGCTGTGTCCCCTGCCGCGAGGGGACGGCCCAGCTGGCGAACAAGCTCCGGGCCGTGTACGACCGGAGCTACGACCCGGAGGGGATCGCGGAGCTGGTCGGCGTGATGGAGTCGTCGAGTATCTGTACGTTCGGCGTCGACGCCGGCCGGCCGGCTCGCACCGCGATGCAGGCGTTCGAATCGGAGTTCGAGGCACACGCCCGCGGGCAGTGCCCGGCGGGGAGCTGTCTCGACGCGGCGGAGGAGGTGACACCATGAGTTCGGAACACACTGACGGGGCGGACGTACCGCCGCTGACGGAGGGGATCGCACCGGGGACAGCGGACGACCCGGAGATCGGGGGCGACGAAGCGGCCGTCGTGACGGTCGACGGGATCGAGGTGTCGCTCGACGCGGGCGACACGCTGATCGACGCCGTCGAGGCCGTCGAGACTGACGACTACGTGCCCGCGCTGTGTAACTACGACCGGCAGGAGATCGGCCCGCGGAGCGAGTGCCGGACCTGCATGGTCGAGACCGACGAGCACGGCGTCGTCCCGGCCTGTAGCTTCCCGGCAGAGGACGGGATGACGATCAGCACCGACGCCAGCGCCGCGGCGGAGGCGCGCGACGTGAACCTGGACCTGGTCCTCTCGGACCACAACCTGCGGTGTACGACCTGCGGGAAGAACGGCCGCTGCGAACTGCAGGACGCCGCCATCGAGCAGGAGGTCGAGGAGCCGCGGTACGGCGTGCTGGACGACCGCGACGAGTACGAACCGATCGACGACTCCTCGTCGTTCATTCAGATCGACCGCAACAAGTGCATCCTCTGTAACCGCTGCGTCGAGGCGTGCAACGACGTGCAGGTCGAGGGCGTCCTCCGGATGGAGGGGTCCGGTCAGGACACTCGCATCGGTTTCCAGAACGACGCCGAGACGATGGAGGACTCCACCTGCGTCTCCTGTGGCCACTGCGTCACGGTCTGTCCGACCGGCTCGCTGGTCGAGAAGGGGATCGAGGACGCGACGACCATCCCGCTGCCGGGGTTCACCCAGAAGAACAGCGTCGGCAAGACCTACGAGAACTCCGGGGAGACGAAAGGTCCGATGACCGCAAAGAAACGTCCCGAAAACCGGGATACGACCGAGGACGCACAGCCTGACGGGGGCGAACCGGTCGCGGCGACCGACGGCGAAACTCCGGGCGGCCGAACGGCCTCGGACGACGAGACCAACCCCGGTGGCGTCTGGAGCGACGACGGGGGTGAGTGGCCGTGAGCGACGACCTGGACGGCGTCGCCGGCTACATGGCGGGGGCGAAGGAGCAGGCCCTTGAGAACGTCGAGAACGTCGCCGAGGGCGTCGCCGCCGAGACGTTGCCGGAGGGCAAACTGTTCGAGATCGCCCAGTCCATCGGCGACAAGCGCCTGGAGGAGCTGAACGTCGCGGACACGACGTGTGGCTACTGCGCGGTCGGCTGTCGCTTCGACCTGTACTCCGACGGCGAGGAGATACTCGCCGCGCGGCCGACCGACGAGGAGGACGCGCCGGTCAACGGCATCTCGACGTGCGTGAAGGGGAAGTTCGGCTACGACTTCGTCAACTCCGACGACCGGCTCACGTCGCCGCTCGTCCGCGACGAGGCGGGCGAGTTCCGCGAGGCGACGTGGGACGAGGCGCTTTCGCGCGTCGTCGAGGGCCTCGGCGGGATCAAGGAGGAACACGGGGGCGACGCGCTGTCCGTGATCGCCTCCTCGAAGGCGACAAACGAGGAGAACTACCTGATGGGCAAGTTCGCCCGGCAGGTGCTCGGCACCAACAGCGTCGACAACTGCAACCGGCTCTGTCACTCCTCGACGGTCGCCGGGCTGGCCCAGACGTACGGCTACGGCGCGGCGTCGATCAGCACGGAGGACCTCGAACTCGCCGACTGCATCCTCCTGACGGGGTCGAACACCACGGAGGCCCACCCGGTGCTGGCGACCCGGATCAAGCAGAACGTCCGGGACGGCGCGGACCTGCTCGTCTTCGACCCGCGGGAGGTCCAGATCGCCGAGTACGCCACCCAGTACAGCCAGGTCAACCCCGGCTACGACGCCGTCTGGATCAACGCCGTCACCCGGCACATCGTCAACAACGACCTCCACGACGAGGCGTTCGTCGAGGAACGCACGACCGGCTTCGAGGACGTGAAGGAGTCGGTCCAGGAGTTCACGCCCGAGCGCGTCAAGGAGGTCACCGGCATCCCGCACGAGGAGATCGTCTCGGCCGCCGAGACGATCGCCGAGGCCGACCGCTGCGTGTTCGGGTGGACGCTCGGCCTCACCGAGCACTCCCACGGCACCGAGAACGTGCTGGCGATGGCGAACCTCGCGGCGGTCACCGGCAACCTCGGCAAGCCCGGGACCGGCGTCTCGCCGTTCCGCGGGCAGAACAACGTCCAGGGCGGCGGCGGCGACATGGGGCCGCTCCCGGACAACTTCCCCGGCTATCAGGACATCGCCGACGACGAGATCCGCGCGAAGTTCGAGGACGCGTGGGACTGCGACATCTCGTCGGAGTACGGCTACTACACGACCCAGATGTTCCTCGCCGCGGACGACGACGACCTCCGGGGGATGTACATCATCGGCGAGAACGCCGCGCTGTCCGAACCCGGCGTCAACCACGCCGAGGCGGTGCTGGAGGACCTTGACTTCCTCGTCGTGCAGGACCTCTTCGTCAACGAGACCGCACAGTACGCCGACGTGGTGCTCCCGGCCTGCTCGTTCGTCGAGAAGACCGGGACGTTCACCAACACCGACCGCACCGTCCAGAAGGTCAACCAGGTGATGGAGCCGAAGGGCGACTCGCGCCCGGACTGGAAGATCCTGCAGGACCTCGCGAACCGGATGGGTCGGGGCTGGGACTACGACTCCACCGCCGAGATCATGGACGAGGTGAACTCGCTGACGCCGCTGTACGGCGGCGTCTCCCACGAGCGCGTGGAGGAAGAGGGCGGCCTCCAGTGGCCCTGCTGGGACATGGACCATCCCGGCACCGAGCGGCTGTACACGGAGGAGTTCAACACCGACGACGGGAAGGCTCACCTGCAGGGCGTCGGCTACAGCGAACCGGCCGAGACGCCCGACGAGGAGTACCCCTTCACCCTGACGACCGGGCGGGTGCTGTACCAGTACCACACGGGAACGATGACCCACCGCGAGGAGGGGATCATGCAGTACACGCCGAGCGACTTCGTGGAGATCCACCCGGACACCGCCGTCAACCACGGGATCGAGAGCGGCGACATGGTGCGGATCGCCTCGCGCCGCGGCGAGATCACCGTCCCGGCGCAGGTCACCGACCGCGTCGGCCCGGACAACGTGTTCGTCCCGATCCACTTCGCGGAGAGCGCGGTGAACCGCCTGACCGACGAGGAGCATCTCGACCCGGCCGCGGCGACGCCCGAATTCAAGGTGTCGGCCGTCCGGATCGCGCCCGCCGAGGGCGAGTCCGAGCCGGTCGGTGCGACCGACGCCGGAGCGGGAACGGGGGACGACTGACCATGGCGAACCCGAGCAACTCCTATCCGGAGACCGCGACGAAGGGCGGCCGGGAGGACAAGGGAAGCGCCGAGGGCGAGGCCGCGCTCCGCGCGGCGCTGGCCGAACACGGTGAGGAACTCGCAGGCGTCGTCGAGACGACGGACGAGCTGGACGACCTCCTCACGACTGCGATACTGGTGATCGCGAGCGCCGACGACGAGGAGGTCCAGCACATCACCGACTCGACCGCCAACCTGGTCCGGGCCGCGGACGGCCTGTCGACCGACGAAGCGGCCGACCTGGCCGAGGACCTCGGCGAGGACGCCGACGACCTGTCGCTGACGCTCGACACGGTGCTGGAACTCCAGCGGGCGGGCCACCTCGACGACCTCGTCCGGCTTGCGACTGCGTTTTCGGAGTCGCTGTCGCCCGAGGAGGTCGAGGAGCTGGCGACCACGCTTGAGGAGAACGGCAACGACCTCGTCGGCGCACTCGACGTGGTACTGAAGCTGCAGCGCGAGGACCAGCTCGACGACCTCGTGAACCTGGCACAGGCGTTCTCGGCGCTGGACGTCGACGACGACACCGTCACGGGGCTGAACAACGTCCTCGCCGCCGTCGGGGAGGCCGAGCGCGAGTCCGAGCCGGTCGGGATCTTCGGCTTCCTCAAGCAGCTCCGGACGAAGGACGCCCGGGCCGGCCTCGGCTACCTCGTCTCGCTCCTGAAAGCACAGGGCCGGCGGGAGCGTGAGTAGCGTGGCACCGCCGTGACTGACCCCACGCCGTCGCCCGGAACGGTCTGCCCGCGCTGTGCCGTCGGCTGTCACCTCGAACGTGCGGACGACGGCAGTCGGGCGAAGGGACGAACCGGCCCGGCGAACCCCGAGGGCCGCCTCTGTCCGGACGGTATCGCCGCCTTCGAACCCCGAGACGACCGGCTCACGCGCCCCCGAATCCGTCGGGACGGCGAGGCCGTCGCCGTCGACTGGGACACAGCTATCGACCGCGTCGTCGCGGAGTTCAAGGCCATCGTCGACGAGCACGGCCCCGACGCGCTGGCGTTTCTCGGCGCGCCCCACTGTACGAACGAGGAGAACTACCTCCTCGGCAAGCTGGCACGCACGCTCGGCACGAACAACGTCGACAACCGCGCCCGGCTCTGCCACGACTCGACCGCACGCACGCTGTCCGACCGCCTCGGCTATCCGGCGACCACGAACGGGCTGGACGACCTGGGAGACGCGGACGTCATCGTCGTCGCGGGCGCGAACCCGGCCGAGCGCCAGCCGGTGGCGTTCAACTCCTTCGTCCGGCCGGCGGTCGCCGACGGGACGACGCTCGTCCACGTCGACCCGGTCGGCAACCGGACGACGCGGCTCGCCGACCACCACCTCGCCCCGAAACCCGGCACCGACGCGACGGTGTTCGACCTGCTGTGTGCGGCCGTCGTCGACGCCGGCGGCGTCGACCGGGCGTTCGTCGCCGAACGCACTCGGAACGACACGGCGTTCACGGCGGCGCTACAGTCGTTCGACCGCGACGCGGCGCTGGCCGCCACCGGAGTCGACGCCGACACGCTCGACCGCGTCGCGGCCGAGGTTGCGTCGGCCGACCGGGTGGCCGCGATGGTCGGCACCGGCGTCGAGGGCGGCGACGGCGACGCGCCGGCGTCGCTGCTCAACCTGCTGACGGCGACGGGTAACCTCGGCCGCCGCGGGACCGGGGTCCACGTGCTCCGCGGGCTGGTCAACGAGCAGGGCGCAACCGACGCCGGGTGCGTCCCGGACCGGCTCCCCGGACACCAGCCGGTTACCGACCCCGACGCCCGCGGCCGGGTCGCTGAGTCGTGGGGCGTCGAACCGCCTGCGGACCCCGGGCTGACGGCGACGGAACTGCTCGGCGCGTTCGGCGACGGCGTCCGCGGCGCGCTCGTCGTCGGGGAGAACCCGGCCGTCTCGAAGCGCGAGGCCGACTGGGTGCGCGGGCGGCTGGACGCACTGGACCTCCTCGTCGTTCTCGACATCGCCCCCACCGAGACCACGGCACACGCCGACGTCGTCCTCCCGGCGGCGGCGGGCGTCGAGAAGGAGGGGACCGTCACCAACCTCGACAGACACGTGCAGCGGCTCCGCCCGACGGCCGCGCCGCCGGGAGCGGCACGGCCCGACGTGGCGGTCCTCCGAGAGCTCGGGGGCCGGCTGGTCGGCGACGGCCAGTTCGACCACGGGACGGTCGGCGAGGTGTTCGACGAACTGACTCGCGTCGCGCCGACACACGCCGGCGTCATCTACGACGATATCGGCGAGTCCCCGCGACGCTGGCCGGTCGACCGCGACGGCGTGCTGTACCGCGACCGGTTCGACACCGGCGACGGCCTCACTGGCTTTGCCCCGCCGGGCCGGATCCCGGAGACGGACCGGGAACCCGGACTCACCCTCGTAACGGGCGGCCGAGCGAGCGATATCGAGGCACCGCGGCCTGACGAGGAGCGAACGCTGCGGATCCATCCCGACGACGCCGGCGACCGGGGAATCGAACCGGGAGCCAGAGCCGTCGTCTCGGACGGCGACACGATCATCGAGGCGACGGCCACCGTCGACGACGGGGTTCGCGAGGGCACGGTGTACGTCCACGCGGCCGACGCCGACCCGTTCCTCCGGTGTGGCACGTCGACGGTCACTGTCGAACCCGCCACGTCTGCGACGGAATCAGCCGAGTAACCGCCGCTTACTGCCAATACGCGATGCAGGGGCGGCGGCTCCGTGGAACTGCACCCTCTCAATTCAATATAGCGAGATAAGATTCATGAGTCGGTCAGGCGTCGTCCGCCAGCAACTGGTACACGTTCGATTCGTACGTCTCGCGGACTCTATCGCCCCAGTTGTGGGTGTACGTGTCGATCACGTCCTGGGCCACGTCGCCGCGCAGGTACTTGACCACCCCACGGTCGCCGGTCCGGTCCCGGAGATGCGTCGTGAAGAAGTGCCGGAAGTAATGCGGCGTGACGTTTACCGCCGCGCCGCCACCCGTCCGGTACCAGCCGCGGTCCCGGGCGTGAGTTTCGACGGCGTGGTGGACCATGTCCGGCGTCAGTCGCTGACCCCAGTCGCCGCTGGTGCTGGTGAACAGCGGGTTCGCCTGCGACGGCGTATCGGGACGGATCGCCAGCCAGCGACCGAGCACCCGACGCAGTTCGTCGTCGACCGGGACCACCGTCGCCCGCTTGCGCTTGTTCGAGGCGGTGCGTTCCTCACCGTTGACGACCGCCCCGCGGGCCGGTTCGGCGGCGACGTAGATCGAATCCGGACGTTCTGCGATCTGCGGTCGGACAGCGGCCGCTTCGTCGTCGAGCGGCACGGAGGAGAGATGCAGATCCCGCCGGTCGAAGTTGCAGAGTTCGCCGACGCGCATCCCGGTTTTCAGCAGCGTCACGACGACCGCACGCTCCAGCGGATGCGTGATGTCCGCGACGAACCGACGCATGTCGGGGAGCGGCACGTCCCGCCGTGCGGGGTCGGTGTCTATCGTCTCGTCCATCTCCTCGACGACCAGGGTCATCGGGTTGGCGTCGAACGCCCCGACCTGGGTCATGTAGGCGTAGAACCGATGGAGGTAGGAGGCGTACGTCGCCACGGTGCTCTCGGCGACGTCGCCGCGGATCTCGTGGACCCAGGCCATGCAGTCCCGGTGTGTCGCCCCGGCCAGCGTCGTCTCGGTGCCGGCAGGGTTGCGGTCGGCGTCGGCGAGGAACCGCTCGAACCGCCGCAGCACGCGCTCGTAGGCGTCCCGCGTCCGGTCGCTTTTCCCGTGGTAGGCGACGTCCTGGAGGAAGTACGCCACCGGATCGTCGACCTCCTCGGGTGTGGGGCCAGCCGTGCTCATCCGTCCACCTTCGTGTACCCGCCGTGGCGACCGCTGTACCGGACCTCGTCCGCCGACTGGAGATCTTGCAGTGCATCTTCCAGCCGACTCTCGATGTCGCCGGTGAGCGCCTCAACAAGCTCGTCCCAGTCGCGATATGCCCCCGAATCGAGCACCGAGAGGATCCGGTCTTCGAGGGCGCTACCCCTGGGGTTCGACCCCGGAGAACCGGGTTCCTCGGAGGCGGGCTCGTCGCCGTTCGACGGCGTGTCGTCGGGGTCGAAGCCGCGGCGGCCGGCCTGAACCATCGTCCGGACGAACTCGCTCTGGCTCATGTCGAGGTCGTCCGCGTGGTCGGTCCACTGCTCTTTCTGGTGTCGCGGGACGTAGGTCTTCACCACGGTTCGCTCCGTCTCGTCTCCCTCGGCAGCCATGTTCGGCCCCTCGCAGGGCCGGTACTTCAACTTGTCCCACATAACCGAATAAATAACCTTATTGGGGATATTGGTACTGTCTTTCGGCGCGCTAAACTACTATATCCTTGAAAGTGGTACTAAAATAGCCACTACTAGTACTACCCACACGGCTAAAATATTAGGAATTCTGCCACCGGAGGAACGACACGTTTCGGAGTGGCCCGCGCACGATTCGATCGTGGACGCCTGTTCCACACCAGTCCGATCACGATCTGAGCGTGCGAACTCGTTCAACGGGTGACCGCTTCAGTTGATAGCTCTCTATCTACCCCTGTGCCAGCCATGAAGCTATCCGAACTGGCTGGGTTACTCGACTGAGACTCGTCGTCCAAGGCGTCAGTGCGGTTTCACCGCGTTGCGGCCGTCTCTGTCCCCGGACTGTATGAACAAGAGCCGACGGCGACGAACGCCGTCACAGCGGCTTCAACAGCGAACGAACCACGGCTGTCCGGTAGCGGGTCGCGGGCCAACTCTACTGTGGTCAGGTTGGTACACTAACTGGCGGTGACGGAGTTGGTCCGATATCGTTGGGAGTTGAATCGGGCATCCCCGGATGGGCTACTGTTCCGGTAATCCGATTGCGGTTCTCAGCAGGCGACAGATGGGACAGATAGCTGCGTGGCTTCGTCCGATCCCACACCTGTAAACCACATTTCGCGATACTCAACACCGGCCCCGATGGCCGAGGGGAGGATCAGTAGTGGTTCTTCGCGGCGGGAATTCAAAAAGTATCGGTTCCACGAACAGCCTAAGCCCGGCTTAGCGGCATTCGTACCGTTCAGCCGCCATGACACGCGTTTTCACGGTTCATCCCATCAGCCGGGAACGCGTCGAGTGCCGGTTCAGCCCGGCCTGTCGACCGGCAAGCCGTGGATAACAAAGCGGCCGGCGTGGGAGCGAGCCGATATGCGTCGACCGAGAACCGCGGCACTGTTGCCACGCATCGCCGTACTGAGCGTCATCGTCCTGATCGCCGTAAGCGGACTAGGGGCTGCCCCCGGAATGGGAGACGCAGGAGGCCTTGACTCCCAGCAGGCAGCAGGAGCGCAGGCCGAGACCGAGACGGATGCCGAAAACGGATCGGGAACCGCGGTCGAGCGGCTGACCCCCACGAGCGGGAACGTGACGGTTGCGCCCGGCAGCGAGATGCTGTTCGAGGCGGCCGCGACGGACTACGGCGGCGACTACGTGCTCGCCGAGTGGACCGTCGACGGCGAACTCGCCGCGTCCGTGGCCGGCTTCGGAAGCGAATACGGTCGGGAGGGAGAAGTGTTCCTCCAGCAGTCGTTCGAGGAGACCGGACCACACACCGTGACCGCCACCGTCGTCGACGCGAACGGGGACCGCGTCGGCACGGTTGAGTGGGCGGTTACGGTAGCGCCGAACGGGAACACAGCACCCGAAATCACGGGGTCGCCCGCCGCCGGAAACGATAGTTTACGTAGTTCCGAGGGAAGCGGCGGGGCGCTCTCGGCGACCGGGACGGCGAACCTCTCGGTCGACGTGGCCGACCCTGACGGCGACCTGCACCGGGTGGTCTGGTTGCTCGGCGTGGCCGACGCCCGGCTCGGCACGAGTTCGGTGAACGGATCGACGGATACGGCACGGGTATCCGTCGACGACGTCTGTGACTCCTGTCCCGTCTTCGTCTGGGTCGTCGACGAGTCCGGCGCTGTGACCGAGCGCACGGTCGGCGGGCCCCCGGCCGATGATGGCACCAACGAGACTGCGACTCACTGAACGGCGAGCGCCGTCTCGAACTCGCCGGGGGCGAACAGGTCGGTGACGACGCCCGACCGGTCGGTCGTCTCGACGGCGTTCTCCATGAGCACCGTCTCGCTGGGAAACAGCTGCTCGCCGAGTTCCAGCCCGTGCGAGCGGGCGGTCGAGCCGGTCATCGTGAGGTAGACGCCGAGTCCCACGTCGGCGATCGTCGCCTCCTCCTCGTCGCCCTCGTCCGGGTAGCAAAAGTCCACGCCGGTCATCGCCTCGGTCCCGAGCACCGCCCGGACGAGCCGTTCGTAGCGCGGCGAGATACAGAGCGGCCCCTCGTAGTCGGCGATGAACTCCCTGGTGAGCTTCTCGCCGGGGCCGCGGCGGCGAACGTCCGGGGTTCCCATCAGCGTGTGGTAGACGGTGTCACCGAGCCCGTTGACGACGCGAACGTCGGTGTCCCGCGGGTCGATCCGGGCGTTCACGTCGGCGATGGATTCGAGGGGGTCCTCGCGGAGCTGGACGACCTCTTCGAGCACCAGGTCGGCGCTGTCGAAGCCGAGCGCGAACTCGTGGGTCCGGACCGCGCGGAACGGCTCCTCGCGGCCGACCAGTTGCACGGGGACGCCGTCGGCCTCGACGGTGACGCTGTCGAAGACGATCCGGCGAGGCATGCCGGCGCGGTCGTCGCGAAGGAGCGTGTAGTCGGGCATCGAGGGGTCCGAGACCCCGCTGTACGCCGCGAGGCGCTCGTAGGCGTCGCGCTCGTCGTGCTGATTTCCCTTCGTGACCGCCTTCTCGTAGCGGAGCGTCGAGACGATGTCGTCGGCGAGGTCGGCGTCCCCGGTTCGATCGGCGAGTCGGTCGAGAACGGCCTCCAGCGGACGTCCCTTCCGCGGGACGGCGACGCGTATCGTCTCGGTCATTGTACTGTGTCAGGCCGCGGGACGGTAAACGAGTTGCGTTTCGGGAAAAGAGCGGCTCGCGAGGTCAGCCCGAGAACATCTCGCCGAGCTGGTCGCGCCACGCCTGGATCTCCTCGACGGTCTCGCGGAGGTCGGCGAGTTCCTCGTCGAGTTCCGAGACATCCGCCGAGACGCCCTCCACCTCGTCCTCGACCGCGGAGAGGTCGTCGTCGACGTCGGCGACCGTGTCGTCCAGGGCGTCGAGTTCGGCCTCGACGACCTGCACGTTGTCCACCACGCCGTCGACTGCGGTTTCGAGGGCCTCGACCTGCATCTCCGTTTCCTCGACGCGGTCGGCGACGTCGTCCACGTCGGACTGCAGGTCCGAGCGAGCCTCGTCGATCTCCTCGCGCACGTCCGCGACCTCGGATTCGAGGTCGTCACGAGTCTCGTCGATCTCCGATTCGACCTCCTCGCGGGCGTCCGCAACCTCGCTCCGGAGGTCCTCACGCGCAGCCTCGATCTCCGACTGGAGGTCGTCGCGTGCGTCGTCGATCGCCGCCTCCACGTCCGACCGGACCTCGCCGACCCTGTCGTCGACTGCGTCGACCCGGTCGTTCGTTTCGGCGAGCGACCCGCCCAGTTCGTCGAGTTCCGCGGCGTTGTCGTCCGCCGTCGCGGCGAGGTCGTCGAGTTCGGTGCGCATCTCCTCGACCTGCTCCTGGAACCCGTCGATGATCTCCTCGCCGGTCCCCTCCTCGTCGAGGAACTCCTCCAGGGCGTCGGTGTACGCCGCGAGGTCGTCGACCTGCGACCGGAGGTGGTCGATCCGCGCGGCGTCGGCGCTGGAAAGCTCCGCGTCGAGTTCCTCGCGGAGCACGGCCTTGTCGTCCTCTGAGACCCGGCCTTCGCGGAGTTCGGTCGCCAGCGCGGCCGCGACGCCGCCCTCGGCCGCCGCGGCGGTCGCGTCCGCCGTTGCGTCGTCGGTCGGCTCCGCGTCGGCGTCGGCCGTCACTGCAACGTTGTCGGCCGTTTCCTCGTCCGCATCCTCGTCGGCGTCCTCGACGGACGCATCCGCCTCCGCTACCGGTTCCTCGGGTGCGGAATCGTCCGCCACGGCTTCGTCCGCGTCGGACACGTCGGCCGCTGGCTCGTCCGCGTCCGCTTCCGTCGCCGGTTCGGTCTCGGGTTCGTCGGCCTCGGCCGGCTCCTCGACTGCGGGCTCCGTGTCCGTCCCGTCGTCCGCCGGCACGTCGGCCTCGGACTCCGGTTCGTCCGTCTCGGCCGTTTCGGACTCTGGCTCGTCCGTCTCGGCTGCCGCAGCGGTCGCATCTGCCTCGGCTGCCGGCTCGACGGGTTCGGCGTCGACCGCCGATTCGGCCGGTTCGTCGTCGGTCGCTTCGGCGGGTTCGGCCGCGACCGGCTCCGCCTCGGTCGCCGGTTCGGACTCGTCGGCGGCCGGTTCGTCGGCTTCGTCTTCGTCCACGTCGTCGTCGGCTTCGGCGGCGAACGCGTCGTCGGCGTCCGCATCTGTCGTCTCGGCTGCGTCCGCCTCGGCCGCGTCGGCGGCAACCGTCTCGGCCGTGTCGGCTTCCGCAGCGTCGGTCGCGTCGTCCGTCTCCGCCTCGGCTGCGTCGGCTGCAACCGGCTCGTCCGAATCGGCCGTCTCGGCCTCGACTTCGTCGGACTCGTCCTCGACGGCCGGGGTCTCGGGCTCGTCGGCGGCCGTCGTGGCGTCTGACTCGGTTGCGTCGTCGTCCGAGTCGCCGATGTCGACCTCCTCGGCGGCCGCTTCGAGGTCGAGGTCGATGCTCTCCTCGGCGTCGTCGTCCGCCGCCTCGGGCTCGTCCTCGGCCCCGACGGTCACCGCGTCGTCCTCGTCCTCGCTTTCGTCCCCGAGCGCCAGGTCGATCTCGGGGCTATCGTCGGCCACGTCGGGGTCGGACTCCTCGTCCGGGATCTCCTCGTCGCCGAAGCCGAGGTCGATCTCCGGTTCGTCGTCGCCGTCGTCCGCCTCGGTGGCGTCGGCTTCGTCGCCCGTGTCGGGGTCCGGATCGGTGTCGACGTCGCCCAGGTCGAGGTCGAGTCCGCCTGAGTCGTCGCCGTCGTCCGCGTCGGCCTCGTCGTCCGCAGCCTCGGCGTCCGTATCGTCGAGGCCGGGAACGCTGTCGTCCTCGCCGGCGATCATGTTCTTGACCGCCTGGTCGCTCTCCTCGTCGGTTATCTCGTCGATGTCCGCCGTCCCGTCGGCCGCGCCGTCCGCCGAGCGCACGTCGGCGATCGTCGGTTCGGTGAGGAACGGTTCGACCTCGTCGGCGCTGTCCACGCGGATGCCGTAGACCGTGACGATCTCCTCGCCGGGCTCCAGCGTTCGCTCGAACTCGACGCGGTGGTCCTCGTAGGCCGTCCAGTTCTCGTCCTCGAAGTTCGGGTGAAAGCCCACGCCGTCCATGGGGAACTCCTCGGGGATGTCCTCCGAGAGACGAACTGTGACCGGGGTGTCACGGTCGGATGCGACGGCAAACCGGATCGCGGGAACCGGGAACTCGTCCGCCTCGAACGCCTTGCGGACGGTCACGCCGTCGGCGGCGACCGCTATCTCTTCGTCCGTGTCGACCTGGCTACTCATAGGGTTCCGTACCGGTAGCACGACCTTAAATGGAACGGCGCGGATACGTTCCCGGCCCGAACGCGGACGGAGCGTCGCCGTGTGGCGGTCCGTCGAGTCGACGGTGTCGACAGCAACCTGAGATGGCAGTAATCCTACAGGTCGATCCGGTCGCCGATCTCGACGATCTCGAGGTCGGTCGGGTAGTCGAAGCTATTGGCGTGGTGGTGGAGCGCCGTCGGGTCCGCGGTGAGCCCCTTCCACATGTCCCAGTGGCTCGGCACCAGCCGGTCGATCCGGAGGTCGCTCGCGGCCTCGATGATTTGGTTCTCGTCGTTGTACCAGCGCGTTCGGACCGGCTCGCGGGTCTCCTTGTCCGGCACGTTGCCGACCGTCCCGAACGCGAGGATCCCCAGGTCGATATCGTGCGTCTCGCCGATCCGGGCGAACTCGTCGCTGGGCTTGGTGTCGCCGCCGTGGAACAGCGTGCCGGCGTCGTGTTCGAACACGTAGCTCACGGGGTGAGTCGCGTCGGGGTCGTGAGCCGGCTCGACGTGAACCGTGAACTCGCCGATCTCGACGGTGTCGCCCGCCGCGACTTCGGCGAACTGGTCGTCGTCGATGTCGTGGTCGGCCTGCCAGTCCTCGTCCTCGCGCGCGACGGCGAGGCTGTCGTCGGGGGCGTACAGCGTTGCGCCGGTCGTTTCGAGAATGGGGGCCTGGCTCGGTCCGTGAACGTGGTCGGTGTGTTCGTGCGTGGCGAGGACGGCGTCGGCCTCGGTCACGTCAGCCGGGTCGAACGGCACCGGGATCATCCGGATCGTCCGGGGCGGGTCGCCGAGACCGACGTACGGGTCGACGAACAGGGTCGTCCCCTCGCTGCCTTTCAGGACGAAGCCGTTGCAGCCGAGATACCAGACGGCGACGGTGTCAGGGTCGGCGTCCTCCACAGCACGGGGCAGCCAGTCGCCCCAGTCGCTCACTGTCATGTCTCTCACTCCCCACAGTACTCGCCTAAGCCTTGCGTTCGCGGCGGGACCGACCGTCCGCCGGCCGCGCTAGCTGTACCGCTCCTCGTTCCAGGGGTTCGCGGTGTCGGAGTAGCCGCGCTTCTCCCAGTAGCCTCGCTCCGGTTCAGTGAGGAACTCGACGCCGTTCACCCACTTCGACCCCTTGTAGGCGTACCGGTGTGGCGTGACGACGCGGAGCGGTCCGCCGTGCTCCCGCGGCAGGTCGTCGCCGTCGTACCCCCAGGCGAACAGCACCTCCTCGCGCATGCAGTCGTCGAGCGGGAGGTCCGTCGTGTAGTTGTCCATCCCGTGGAACATGACGTGGACGGCGTCGTCGCGGACGCCGGCGCGCTCGGCCAGCTCCGGGAACGTCACGCCGGTGAAGGCACAGTCGAACTTGCTCCAGCCGGTGACACAGTGGAAGTCCTGCCGCTGGGTCACGCTCGGCAGCTCGCGGAACTCCTCCCAGGAGAACGTCAGTTCCTCGTCGACGGCCCCGGTGACGGAAAACTCCCACGTCGCGGGGTCGAACTCGGGGGTACCGCTCTTCGAGAGCACCGGGAACTTCTCGGTCTTGCGCTGTCCCGGCGGCAGGCGGTCGTCGCCGAACTCCTCGTAGAGGTCCGTCACGTCGCTGGTCATACGCGGTCGATCGGTCGGGACGGTAGTAGGCGTGTCGACTCCGACGCGAGTAACGACGGATTACCGCCGGGGGCAGCCGGTTCCACCGTCTGAAACGCCGAGGAAGCGTTTCCTCGCTGCGCTAACCGCGGGATACCGTCGGACACGCGCTCAATAACAAAGTGCCGACTGGGCCTCGGTACAGAGGCGATGCTAGAGGAACAACGAGACCAGGAGGAGCGAACGGAACGGGTCGCCGAGGGAGCCGAGAGTACGGGCATGAGTCCGCTATCGTGGGCTGCGATCGGGTCGATAGGGCTGTCGTGGTACTACTTCTTCGCGCGTGACGACAAGCAGATGGGGCTGTTCGTCGGGCTGTGGCCGCCGACGTTTCTCGCGCTCGGGAGCTACTTCAAAATAAACGAGATCCAGGAGGAGGTAGAGCGGATCAGCCGTCCGGGCAGCACCATCCGCGACGCCGTGCAGGACGTGATGCGGAACCGGTGATCCGCCGCCGGAACAGTATAAGATACCCAATACGTATTTTTCACATCTGAAATTTGATTAGCCCTAACAGAACTTTTTGTTTCTGCTGATTGAATATTTTTGGCGAAGTGGCGCAATACCCCGTCAGAATTAAATACCCCTCCGCCGAAGTTCCACTATCCGATGCCGAAAGTAGAGATCAATATCCCCGAACATCTCGAGATGCAGGTCGCCCAGATGGTCGAACAGGGCGAGTTCGTGAACCGTGAGGAAGCAGTCGAGGAGTTGTTGTCGACGGGCATGAAGGCCTACAAGACGAGCGGCCCGATGGACGACGACCAGGACCACGGGCTCGAAGACGACGGCATGATGGGCCACGAAGACGAGTACGTCTTTTAACCGCTCTCCCACATCTCCGCTATCGTTTTTCCAGTCGGCCAGCGTCGGCTACGGCTCGAACCGCCGAACGCTCGTCCCGCCGGCGAACGGATCGTCGTGTGTCGCCGCAGCGACGGTGACGTGACCGTCGGCGGGAACCTCGAACTCGAACTCGCCGCCGTCGACGCGTTCCGCCACGGTTTCGCGTCGCGTCTTGCACGCGACGACGACGCCATCCGTCTCACCCGCGACCGTCACCGTGCCGCCGTCCGCGCGGTTGCCGGCAGGCTCCGCCGCGTTTCGGACCGTGACGGTCAGCGACGGTCCCGCGCCGCGGTCGCCCTCGGCGTAGCGCTCGCGGACCACCGTCGGCGTCTCGACCGGTTCGCCGGCGTCGACGCCGTGGGCCAGGCGGACGAACCCCGCCATGCTCCACGACAGCGGCGTCGCCGAGCCGGTTCCCTCGCCGAACGACCACCCGAACTCCGTGGGGAACTCGGCGTCCCACACCTGTTCCGGGATCATCCGCCCCGTGTTGCCGAAGCCCGCCATCGCCGACAGCAGGTCGGCCGGGTCGTCGCCGCCCTCGCGGCGGAGTTCGTACTCGCCGCGCTCGCCGGTGAAGATCGGCCACAGCCGACCCTTCCCCGCGTCGGTGATGTCCCAGTCGGCACCCTCCGGACCGGTCAGTAGCTCCCCGTAGCTGTCGCCGACGTACCGGTAGAAGCCGGGTCCGTGCGGCGTCTCGACCCGGATCGCGTCGTCGACTGCGACGACGGAGTTGCGGACCGTCTCGTCGTCGGCCGACTTGATCCCGAGCCGGACGAGTTCGAGGAAGCCGGCGTCGAGACAGTCGCGCTCGTCGAGGGTCGGCCCGTCGTTCGCGAGTTCCAGCGGGTCGGCGGCGTCCGGGTCCCCGTCGCGACTGACGCGGACGTAGTACGGCGGGTCGCGGTCGCCGGTCGGGTCGGCCGCAGCGGTCATCTCTTCGACCGACGCCGCCCACTCGTCCGCGACCGCGAGGTAGACCAGCGCGTCGCCGCGCTCGCCCGCGTCGGCGGCCAGATCGGCGGCACAGGCGAGGCTTGCTATCTCCGCGGCGATCGTCGACGGCGAGTAGCCTCGTTCCTCCTCCCAGCGCTCCTGCTCGGAGTCGGGACCGTTCCGGACGACGTAGTCGGCGGAGCGGGCCACGTCGTCGTAGCCGTAGGCGAGTTCGTCGAACGACACCCCGCGCCCGGCGAGCCGGTGGGCCATCACCGCCGGGAAGGCGACGTTGTCCAGCTGTTCGCCGCCCCAGCGGGTCCGGCCGTCGACGTACGTGTTCTGCGGGACGAACCCGTCATCGCGCTGCTGGTGCTCGTACACGTACTCCGTCGCTTCGCGGGCGCTCGCCACGTCGTCGACGGCGTCGAACGCCGTGAAGGCCTGGTACAGGTCCCGCGACCAGACGAAGTTGTAGCCGCGGCCGCGGTCCACGTCGGCGGACACCGACTCGCCCCACGGGACGCAGGGGCTGGCGACGCCAGCGCCCGGGTAGCGCTTGGACTCGACGGCCTTCAGCGTCATGAGCGCGGTCCGATACTGGTCCGCCAGCCCCTCGTTGCCCGCGACGCTGTCGGGAAGCGAGAGACCGTCGAGATACGCCCGCCACGTCGCGTCGTACTCCTCCCGAACGCCGTCGTAGCCGCGGTCGAGCGCCGCTCGGGCGGTCCGGAGAGCGTCGTCGTCGGCCGATCCGAAGCCGAGGGCCAGGGTTTCGGTTCGCTCCCCGACGCCCGCGGCGATCCGGCCGACTGCGACGACGTGCTCGTCGTCCAGTCGCTCCCGTTCCGCCGGGCGGTCGGTACCGGAGCACAGCGTGCGGAGCGCGTCGCTGCCGGCGGGTTCGACGGTCACCCAGTCGAAGCGTCCGCCCGCAGCGAGCGCCGCGGCCACGTCGACGTCGACGCCCCCGTCGTCGTGTCGCAGGACCGCGCCGCCGTCCGCCGACAGCGCGAGGGCATACCCGGCGTCGCCCGCCGCGTCCACGCGCCGACCGGCGTCGCCGCCGGCGCGGTTGCCGAGGTGGGCGTCGGCGACGGCGTACACGTCGTACTCGTTGCCGTCCTCGGCCGCGAACTCGACGTCGACGAGGACGGCGTCGTTCGCCGGGTCCGTCGCGTACTCGGCGGTCAGCGTCCACGCGTGGCCGCGGCCGTCGCCGGGTTCGGTCACGGTCTGCCGGAAGGCGAGCGAGCCGTCCGCCGCTGGCTCGGTCTCGCGGCGGAGCGTGTCCGCCCACCCGTCGGTCCGGCGCTCGTCGAAGGTGCGGGCGGCGTAGCCGCCGTCGGCGTCGACGACGAGGAAGTCGACGGTGCGCAGGTTCATCAGGTCGACCCGCGGGTAGCGCACCTCCGTCATCGCGCCCTCGGAGCACGCGAACCACACTTCGGACGGGTCGTCGGAGCCGTGGTCGGCGGCGGTGCCGAAGCCGTACGTCTCGCCGGTCGTCCAGACGCGGTCGTCGGTCGGGCCGGTCGGGACGCGATCCGAGGGCCGAGGGAGCGCGTCGCGGGCGTCGAGCATCGCCACGGCGCGCAGGCGGAGGGCGTGTGACCAGCCGAGCGGCGTCGCGCAGTCTAACGTCCCGTCGTCGAACACCTGCTCGGCGAGCAGGTCGGTCTCCGTCGTCAGCGGCCCGCCGGGCAGGAGCGGTTCGAGCAGTTCCGCGGCGCGGTCGAGGTAGCCATCGTCGCCGGTCAGGTCGGCGAGGTGTGCGAGCGCGACCGCGCCCCACCCCGTCGAGACGGACCAGATCTTCTCGCCGTCCTGGTCGGCGGTTCGCCAGTCGTCGCCCTCGAAGCGACGGAGGCCGCGGACGGACGAGCCGTCGGGGTCGTGCCAGAGGCCGTCGACCGTCGTCTCGACGTGCGAGGCGAGGCGGTCGACGCGCTCGTCGTCCACGCCGACGGCCTCGTCGTACGCGCGGTGGGCCTCGACCAGCGCGAACGTGCCGGAATCGAGTCGGTCGTCGAGTTCCCCGCGGTCCTCGCGGAGCGCGTAGACGCCGCGGTCGGGCACCCAGAGCCGGTCCAGCCCCTCGTACACCTTGCGGGCCCGCTTTCGGGCGCGCTCCCGGACCGCCCCGTCGACCGGCGCGAGCGCGAGCGACGCGTACGCCTGCAGAAACGTGGCCGCGGTGTGAGTAAAGCGACCGTCCATGTTCTCCCAGGCGTTCTGACAGCGGACCGGCAGCCCGTCCTCGGCCAGCGAGTCGTTCAGGCCGTCGAGCGCGTCGCCGAGCGCCTCGGCCACGCGCTCGTCCTCGCCGACCTCGCGCAGGTACTCCGCGAGGAAGGTGACGACGCTCGCGGTCTGGTCAGCCTGATAGTCCACGTCGTCGCCGTCCTCCAGTCTGGCGTTGGCCCACCCCGGCGCGAGGGAGGCGTCGCTCGGCCAGACGCGGTGGGGCCAGGTGCCGTCCTCGCGCTGGGTCTCACAGTAGAACGCGGCGCTCTTCGCGAGGTCGCCAACCGGGAGGTCGAGGTCGTCGCCCGCCGCGGCCACGTACCGGGTGACCTCGGCGTCGTCACGGAACCAGGTGTAGCCGTAGCCGCCGGAGTTGGCGTAGAACGGGTCGAAGTCGGGGCCGGCGATGTGTGCGCCGTTCTCCGCGGCGAGCAGGTCGAGTGTCCGCACGTCGTCGGCGACCACGGAGCCGAACGGCTGGTCGTCCGGGACGCGCACGGCGACGGCGTCGCGGGCGCTCGCGAGCAGCGCGTCGCGGTCGTCGTGGGCGTCGAGCGCGTCGGTGACGCGGTCGATAGCCTCGCCGCGGTCGACCTCGTCGCGGTCCGACAGCAGCGAGCAGAGCGTCGCAGCCGCCGTCCGGTCGCCCCGCTCCATCGGCGCGCGAAGGACGACGTTCGGCGTGAGGTTCCCCGTCTCGTACGGCCCGGCGTCGGAGTCGGTCGGGAACGGCGCGGGGTCGTCGTCGAGCAGGCCGGCGAAGCCAGCCTGCACGTCCCCACCAGCGTCGAACGCCGTCGACGCGCCGAGGAAGTCGGACTCGGTCCGGTGGAACGTCTCGACGGCGTCCTCGTGGAACAGCGTCCCGACTCGCGCGTCGACGCCGTCCGGGGCGAACGTCGCCACCGCCACGAGGGTCGGTTCGTCCGGTACGTCGCCGCGCAGTTCGACGCGCGTCAGGTGTCGCTCGTCCAGCGTCAGGTCGTACTGGTGGACGGCGTAGTCGCCGGCGTCCAGCACCGTCTCGACGAGCGCCGTCTCGCCGACGTAGCGCTGGCGGATGGGTTCCATATCGTCGAACCAGCGCACCGCGCCGTCGGACTCGACGCCGAACCGCGACCGTCGGATGCCGTACAGCCCGGAAAGTGGGTAGCCGTAGTCGCGGAGTCCGCCGTCCGGGTCGACGTGAACCAGTCGGTCCCCGTCGCCGGCGAAGGCCCCGGTCGTTCGGAGTTCCTCGGGGAACCGACCGCCCCTGTCGCGTTTGAACGCCTCGATGGCGACGCGAAGTTGCATGAGGATCACACGCTCAAGGGGCCGTATAAAGCTTGGTGTAATATTTTCACGCAGATTTTTTGAGCGTGCTGCGGGCACGCAGGCGGATTCGGAACCGGTTTCAGGTCGCCATGCGTCGCCCGGAGTGATGACTGATCGAGGACCGCTCGCGACCGTCGAGTCGCTGGCGCTCGTCGCGCTCGGGGGGTTCGCCGGCGCGAACGCGCGCTACGTCTCCGGCCTCGCCCTGCCGGTGCCGTGGGCGACGCTCTCGGTCAACGTCGTCGGGAGCGCGCTACTCGGCTTCGTCCTCTACGAGGAAGCGTATCTCGGCGCGTTCTCGCGGCAGTTCCGGGTCGCGCTCGGGACGGGGTTTCTCTCTTCGCTGACGACCTACAGCACCTTCGCCGTGGAGACGGCGTCGCTCTCGCCGGGGCTTGCGCTGGTAAACGTGCTCGGCAACTACGCGCTCGGCTTCGCGGGCGTCGCGCTCGGTCGGTGGGCGGCACTGTCCGTCGCGGGGGCTGCGAAATGACGAAGACGGCTTCGCTGGCGAGCGGCGTGAGTCCGGCGTACCTCGTCGGCGTCGGCGGCGTCCTCGGCGCGGTCGCTCGCCATCTGGTGTACGTCGGGCTGAAGGACGGCGACGACGTGCCGCGGGCGACCCTCGCCGTCAACGTCGTCGGCAGTTTCGCGCTCGGCGCGCTGACGGCGGCCGGAGTCGGGGAGTCGGCCGCCCTGCTGCTCGGGACGGGAGCCTGCGGCGCGTTCACGACGTTCTCGTCGTTCTCGGTGGAGACGGTACAGCTGTGGGACGCGGGGAACCGGCGGGCGGCGGCCGCGAACGCGGTCCTCAACCTGACGTGTTCGCTCGCGGCCGTCGCGCTCGGGTGGCTCGTCGCGGCCTGATCAGAGCAGGAGCGGCACCGCGAACGCCACCAGCAGGCCGACCGCCAGCACGGCGAAGCCGATGCCGACCTGCCGGTTGGTGTACGGGCTCTGGGGTGCGGTGCTCCGCCCGGCGTCCTCGTCCTCGGGCACGTCGGAGTCGTGGTCGCTCGTCATGGCCGGACGTTTCGCGCTGTGGAACTTATACTGTTTGCTCTCACTGTGTCCCGGTGATCGCCTGCACCGCCACCGGCGACTACCGTACGTGGGGAGACACTCTGAAAAACCCGAAGCACTCGCGGATGGACAGCGATAAGTCGCCGATGGAACGGATCGGCGTATGGACATCGAACGCGAGTGGTGGAAGGAGGCCGTCGTCTATCAGGTGTATCCGCGGAGCTTCAACGACACCGACGGCGACGGGGTCGGCGACCTCCGCGGCGTGATCGAGAAGGTGGACTACCTCGACGACCTGGGCGTCGACGTGGTGTGGCTGAATCCGGTGTACGAGTCGCCCGACGCCGACAACGGCTACGACATCGCGGACTACCGCTCCATCAAGGCGCAGTTCGGCACGATGGGCGACTGGGAGGAGTTGCTCGACGAACTCCACTCCCGGGACATGCGCCTCATCATGGACCTCGTCGTGAACCACACCTCCGACGAGCACGACTGGTTCGTCAGGTCCCGGGACCCGGAGAGCGAGTACCACGACTACTACTACTGGCGCGACGGGGATGGCGAGGACCCCCCGAACAACTGGCGCTCGTTCTTCTCCGGGTCGGCGTGGACGTACGACGAGGCGGTCGGCCAGTACTACCTCCACCTGTTCGACGAGAAGCAGCCGGACCTCAACTGGCGCAACGAGGCCGTCCGCGACGAGGTGTTCGAGATGATGAACTGGTGGCTGGAGAAGGGGATCGACGGCTTCCGGATGGACGTCATCAACCTCATCTCGAAGGCCGAGGGCCTGCCCAGCGGCGACCCGGACGAGGGGCTGCCGAGAGCCGAACACTACGTCAGCGGGCCGCGCTTCGGCGAGTACATGGCCGAGATGGACGAGCGCGTGCTCGCCGACCGCGACATCATGACCGTGGGGGAGATGATCGACGTGGACGCCGCCGAGGGCCGCGAGTACGTCGCCGGCGACGACGGCCTCGACATGCTGATCCACTTCGAGCACATGGGCGTCGACACCGGCGACGGGAAGTGGGACGTGACCGGGCTGGACCTGCTCGAACTGAAGGAGGTGATCTCGGCGTGGCAGAACGAACTCCACGGCGAGGGGTGGAACTGCCTCTACCTCTCGAACCACGACCAGCCCCGGCAGGTGTCGCGGTTCGGCGACGACGGCGAGTACCGCGTCGAGTCGGCCAAGATGCTCGCCACCTTCCTCCACACCCTGCAGGGGACCCCGTTCGTCTTCCAGGGCGAGGAGATCGGGATGACGAACAACGAGTTCGGGAGCGTCGACGAGTTCCGCGACGTGGAGTCGACCAACTTCGCGGAGCACGCCGTCGAGCGCGGCGAGTTCGACGAGGCGGACGAGGTGCTCCCGCTGCTGAACGACCGGAGCCGCGACCACGCCCGCACCCCGGTCCAGTGGACTGACGGCGAGCGAGCCGGGTTCACCGACGGCGAGCCGTGGATTCAGGTCAACGACAACCACGAGTCCGTCAACGTCGCGGCCGCTCGCGAGGACCCGGACTCCGTCTGGCACCACTACCGGGACCTCATCGACCTCCGCACGGAGCGCGACGTCGTGGTGTACGGCGACTACGACCTGCTCCTGCCCGACCACGAGGAAGTGTACGCGTTCACCCGAACGCTCGGCGACGAGCGCCTGCTGACCGTCTGTAACTTCTTCGACGGCGAGCCGACGTTCGAACTGCCCGACGAGGTCGAGTACGACGATGCCGACCTGCTCCTCGCGAACTACGACGACGCCGGCGACGATCCGGCCGCGTTCACGCTCCGGCCGTACGAGGCGCGGGTGTACGACCTGCACTGACTCGGGCCGGGCTCACTCGCCGTCCGCCGGGCTATCCCCGGAAGCCGCCCCTCCGTTCTCGGACGACGCGTCGGCAGCCTCGGTCCCATTCTGGCCGGCCGCGTCACTCGTCTCCGCGACCGATGCGCCGACCGAATCGCCCATCTCAACGTCTGACGTGAGCGGCTCCCCGTGGAGCAGTTCGGGGAGGACGACGCGGACCGCTTCCAGAATCAGGACGAACAGGATCGGCAGCAGGAAAAAGCCGTACCAGCCAAAGAGGACCGGGCCGAGGAGGTAGCCGAACAGCAGCATGGTCGTGTCGATCTTTCGACCCGTGATGTACGGCTGGAGGAACGTCTGCGGGAGGATGTCGAGGACCAGGAAGTAGGCGACCAGCACGCCGCCGACGAACGCGAGCGACGCGCCGTCGCCCCGGAACGCCTGCACCGCGAGGTAGGCGACCACCGGGAGATACACCACTTTCCCGACGACGAGCGGGATCAGGCTGGCGAACCCGGTCAGCACCGCGAGCGCGGGGACGACGGGGACGGCCAGCCCGCCGGGCGCGAGGAGGTTCGTCGCCCAGTACGCGACGCCGGCGATGACCGACATGGCGAGGACGAACAGGAAGTTGCCGAAGAAGACCGAGGAGAGGTCGGTGTCTACCGCCTCGGCGTAGGCGTACACCACGGTGTCGCGGCCGCCGAACAGCCGGACGAGCGCGTCGGAAAGCTCACCGTCGTTCGACAGGAGGAAGTGGGTCAGCGTCAGCGCCAGCCCGAGCAGCAGCGCGCCGCCGGCGACGGCCGACACCACGGTACGCCCGGCCTGAAGCACGGTCAGCAGCGTCCCCTGTGGGTCCGAGACGGCTTGCCGCGGGCTTCGGACGGCCGACAGCAGCGCCTCGCGCTGCTGCTCGGGGAGCGCGTCCAGCGCTCCGCCGACCGGCGGCCCGCCCGCGCCGCCGGTGACCCCCTGCACCGCGTTGAAGAGCTGGACCCCGATGTAGAGGAGCAGGCCGATCACTGGCAGCAGGACCGTCAGCACCGTCAGCGTGGCGGCTATCCCGTCGGAGTCGACCGCCGCGCTGATCCGCCGACAGATCGGGCGGGTCGCGTAGTAGCCGAAGACGCCGAGCGTCAGCAGCCCCACGAACGAGTAGGCGACGTACGCGGCGACGGCGGCGAGCGCGCTCACGAACAGCAACCACCCGAGGCGAGCGTGGTCGGACTGCAGTCCGTCGGTTCCCATACCGGCGGGACGACGGCCCCGGGGAAACGCGTCCGGGGTACCGCTCGGGGTTCCGACGGGTCGCCGGCGCGGCACCTGTCCGCGCGCATCCGACCGCCGGTGTCGAAACGGTCAAACGCCCCACGTGCGAAGGTCCCGGTAGTAAATGCTGACGAAGCGCATCATCCCCTGCATCGACGTGGACGTCGACGACGACGGGAACCCGGCGGTGTACACGGGGGTCAACTTCGAGGACCTCAAGTACACCGGCGACCCCGTCGAGATGGCCAAGCGGTACAACGAGGCGGGGGCCGACGAGTTCGTCTTCCTCGACATCACCGCCTCGGCGGACGGCCGCGAGACGATGCTCGGCGTCGTCGAGGACGTGGCCGACGAGGTGTTCATCCCCCTCACCGTGGGCGGCGGCATCCGCACCCGCGACGACGTGAAGGAGACGCTCCGGGCCGGCGCGGACAAGGTGTCGATAAACACCGGCGCGCTGGAACGGCCCGAACTGATCACCGAGGGCGCGGAGTCCTTTGGCAGCCAGTGCATCGTCATCAGCGTCGACGCGCGCCGGCGCTTCGACGAGGCCGGGGAACACTACGCGCAGGTCGACGGCGAGTCCTGCTGGTTCGAGTGCACCGTCAAGGGCGGCCGCGAGGGCACCGGCGTCGACGTGATCGAGTGGGCGCGCGAGGCCGAACGGCGCGGCGCGGGCGAACTGTTCGTCAACTCCATCGACGCCGACGGCACGAAGGAGGGGTACGACATCCCGCTGACGAAGGGCGTCTGCGACGCCGTCTCGACGCCCGTGATCGCCTCGTCGGGCTGTGGCGGCCCGGAGGACGCCCACGAGGTGTTCACCGAGGCGAACGCCGACGCGGCGCTCGCCGCCTCCATCTTCCACTTCGACGAGTACTCGATCCGGGAGGTCAAGGAGTACCTCGCGGAGCGGGACGTGCCGGTGCGGCTGTAACCCCGAGCGGGTGGGGCGAGCGAGATACCGACCGCCCGCCGGCAGCTTTTTCTCCGCGTCGCCGAACTGGTAACCAGAATGGAGTGGCGCTGCGAGTGGTGCGGGAAACCTCACGAGGAGAACGACCCGCCCTGCGACGAGTGCGGCCACGGGAAGTTCGAGGAGGCGGTCGTGCAGGTCCCCGAAACCGACGACGAGAACTCGATGCTGGTCTGGGTCTGCGAGGAGTGCGGCCGCAACCACCCGAAGAACTCGCCGCCGTGTAGCCGCTGTGGCCACATGCAGCTCCGGAAGGAGGTCCAGGAGTTCGACGAGTCGGAGCTACGGAGCGCCAGCTACCTCGACGTGGGCAAGGAGTACGTCGCGGCGGGCGTCGCGCTGGTCGCCGTCGTCGCGCTGGTCGCGGCGGGCGTGATCCCGGTGCCCGGCCTCGGCGGCCCCGACCTCGCCGACGTGCCCGGCGATGCGGAGTCGGCTGACGGGTTCGACCTGACGGCGGTCGAGTCGGGGATCGCTGACGGCATCAACGAGCGCCGCGCCGAGGACGGCGTCGGCGACCTCCGGAGCGGCGGGGACCTCGACGCGGTCGCCGAGCGCTACAACAAGCTCCGGGTCGGCCAGCGCTACGGCGACTACGAGGCCGAACGGCCGAGCGAGAGCTACCGGCAGGTCGGGTACGACTGCAGCCGCGAGCCGGTGACGCAGTCGGGCGTGATCCCGGCTCGGAACGACGAGCGGCCGCTCGAAACGTACGGGAGCGAGGACGAACTCGCGGCGACGGTCGTGATGGACTTCACGATGCGGTCCGACGGCGAGGGGCTGCTCGACGCCGACCGCGAGGCGGTGGGCGTCGACGTCCACGTCGCGCCGGACGGGGCGGTGTACGTGACCGTGACGGCGTGTTAGGCCGCGGCCTCGAACGCGTCGCGGAAGGAGGTCGTCTTCTCGGTGACGCGCTCGGTCGCCTGCTCCAGCGCGTCGAGCGGTTCGGTGCCGTCCTCGGTCTTGACGGTGAGGATCGGCTCGGTCTGGCCGCCGGACTGCTCGGGGTTGACGTCGTAGGTCGCGGCGGAGACGCCGTCGGTCTCCAGCAGCGCGCCCTTGAGGACGTTCATGAACGTGTGGTCCTCTCCACCGATCTCGATGGAGAGTTCGCCCTCGGTGTTGTCGATAACGCGGAGTTCCATGGGGTACGGTACTGCCGAGCGCCGTTTGTAGCTTACGAACCCCGCCCGCGAACAGCAGGCATATGTCGCACGGGTGCCTGTCGCCCGATATGTCGTCCCCCTGGGTCGCCGTGGTCGTCGGGGCACTGGTCGCGTCGGCCGCCGTCGCCTGGTTCACCGACGGTCGCCGCCGGCAGTTGCACGACCGGTTGCGGTCCCGACTGCTACTCGGCGTCCCGTGGGGAACTCTCGTCTCGGTCGCGTTCGTGCTCGCGGTGTATCTGCTCGTGCAGGGCGGCGTCGACCACTGGAACAACCCCGTCACGCTGCCGTTCCGCGCCTGGTCGTACCTCTACCCGCTCGGGGTCGTCACGGCCCCGTTCTCCCACGGCGGGCCGGGGCACCTGCTCGGCAACCTCGCCGGGACGCTCGTCCTCGCGCCGATCGTCGAGTACGCGTGGGGCCACTACCCCAGCGAGCGCGGCGCGGCGTCGTTCTCGTCGCTCCGGACGAACCCGTACGTCCGCGCGTTCGTCGTCTTCCCCGCGGCGGTCGTCGCCGTCGGCCTGCTCACCGGCGCGTTCGCGCTGGGGCCCGTGATCGGTTTTTCGGGCGTGGTGTTTGCCTTCGCCGGCTTCGCGCTGGTCCACTACCCGCTGACGACGGTGGTGGCGGCCCTCGGGGGGCAGGCGGTGCTCCAGCGCACGTACCGGGCGCTGCTTGACCCCGTGCTGACGGGGAGCGTCTCCGCGAGCGGGCCCTCGGCCCCCTGGTGGGCGCAGATCGCGATCCAGGGGCACGCGCTCGGCCTGCTGATCGGCATCCTGATCGGGGTCGCGGTGGCGCGGCGGCGCGACCGGAGTCCGAGTCCCACGCGGCTCTGGGCTGCCGTCGTCGCGTTCTCGGTTCCACAGGGGCTGTGGGCGGTGTACTGGTTCCGCGGGAACGGGGAGTACGTCCTCTATCAGGCGCTCGGGCTGGCGCTGGTCGCGGGGCTGGCGGTCATCGTCACCGTCGCAGTCACCGCCTCGGAGCGGCCGCTCCCGCGATCCGGCAGCGACCTGTCGCGCAGGCGCGTTGCGGCGGCCGTGTTGCTGGTCTCGCTGGCGGCGCTCGCCGGGCCGGCGGTCCCGACGAACGCGATGACCGTGGACGACGGTGCGACGCCGACCGAGGACGCGGTGACGGTGAACGGGTACACCGTCACGTACGCCGAGGACGTGCGCAACCGGATGATCCCGGCGGTCGACGTGTCGCTGTTCGGCGAGTCGACGAACGTGACGACGAGCGGGGTGATCGTCGTCAACGACGACCGGCACATCTGGACGCAGGCGGCGTCGAAACAGGCGCTCGCCTACGACGGGTTCGAGCGGATCCGCCTCGGCGGCGTCGGCTGGGACTCGACGGTCGACGCGCGCCGGGTCGGCTGGTCGGCCGTCGGCGGCGGGACGGCGTACAACGTCTGGCTCCGGGCCGACGGGGCGGCCCCCGAACACGTGTTCAACTCATCGCCGGCGAATGCGGAGCCACGCGTCGGCGGGACGAATGTCAGCGTCGTCGCCACCGAGCGGGGCGGGTTCGCCCTGCGGGTGACGGAGGGGGACCGCCTGCTCGCCAGGGAGCCGATGCCCTCGGCCAACGGGTCGGTGACGGTCGCCGGCGTGGCGTTCGCCCGCGACGACGACGCGCTGTTCGCGGTGGCGAACGGCACCCGCGTCCGGGTCGCTGAACGCGAGGGGTTCCGGTAGGCAGTCGGACGCCGGGAGCCGCCGCCGGAACAGTGATACTCTCGAAGGACGACGTTCGGGTAGTATCCGGAATGGAACGCATCATGTTGTCGAACTCGGCGTTCGAGGGGAACAACAACGCCTATCTCTTCGACGACGGACCGGAAACGGTCCTGCTCGACACCGGCGACTGGATGGAGGCGACGCGGACACAGCTAACGGACGCGCTCGACAGCCACGGGGTGTCGGTCGCGGACATCGACCGGATCTTGCTGACTCACTGGCACCACGACCACACCGGACTGGCCGGGGAGATCCAGGCGGCGAGCGGCGCTGACGTGTTCGTCCACGCCGAGGACGCCCCGCTGGTCGGCGGCGACGACGACGCGTGGGCTGCCTTCCACGACGCGCAGGAACGTTACTTCGAGGAGTGGGGGATCCCGGAGCCGAAACGGGCGGAACTCCGGGACCGGATGGTCGACCCCACGACGCTCGACGCGCCGGAGGTTACCCCGATGTCCGACGGCGATACCTTCACTGTCAACGGGCGCGACCTGCGCGTCGTCCACACGTCGGGCCACGCCGCAGGACTGTGTATGTTCGAGACGACGCTCGACGGATCCGACGTCGTGTTCACGGGGGATGCGCTGCTTCCCGAGTACACGCCGAACGTCGGCGGGGCCGACGTCCGGGTGCGGAAACCGCTGGAGAAATACCTCCGTGCCCTCCGTCGTATCGCGGACGCGGGGTACTCGCGGGCCTGGCCCGGACACCGCGACCCGATCGACGACCCGACTGCCCGCGCCGAACACATCGCCCGGCATCACGAGGAGCGCGCGTGGCGCGTCCTCACTGCGCTCGACGAGTCCGGGCCGCTCGACCCGTGGGCGGTCAGCGCCGAGCTGTTCGGGGAGCTATCCGGCATCCACATCCTCCACGGACCGGGGGAGGCGTACGCCCACCTCGAACATCTGGCGCGGACGGGCGCAGTGGTCGCGGAGCGACGCACGTATCGCATCGCCGAGCGCGCGAGCGACGCGCTGGACCGGCGCACGGACCAGCGGTGGGAGCTCGACGTTTAGAAACCCACGCCGAACGGGGACCCGACAACCACCTACTGCGCGGTCCAGTCGATCCGGAAGACCTCGGCGTCGATCGTCTCGCGGTCGGCGTCGTGGTGGTCGAACTGCCGGTCGAGTGCCAGCTCCGCCGCGAACGCCTCCGTCACCTCGCCGCCGGCGTCGGCGGCGAACGACTCGACGAACTCGCGGCTGCCCGCGTTGTGGACGGAGTAGGAGACGGCGGCGATCCCGGCGGCGGCTTCGAGGAACGCGCGGTCGGCGTGCTCGTTGCCGTCCTGCGCGCCGAACGGCGGGTTCATCACGACGGTGACGCCGTCGACCGACAGCGGCTGGTCGGTGGCGTCGCCCTGCACCCACCCCACGTCGGCGGAGGCGGCGACCTTGCGCTCGTTGTCCCGCGCCGTCCGGAGCGGCGACGGGTCGAGGTCGATGCCGACGACGCGCTCGGGACCGCGGAGCGCGGCGGCGAGTGCGAGCATCCCCGTCCCGGTCCCCAGATCGACGACGGTTCGGCCCTCCACGTCGCCGCGGAGGTCGGCGACGTGGATAATGGAGGCGGCGAGATCCGGCGGCGTGGGGTACTGTTCGAGGGCGGCGTCCGGATCGTCGAACCCCGTGACGACGCCGAGCTGGCGGGAGAGCGCGCTCCGGGTGCTCACAGCGCGATCGGGCCGTCGACTGACAGCGTCACGCCGTCGCGGCGGGCGCGCTCGGCACACGCTTCGAGCGCAGGCCGGACCTTCCGCTCGTCGGCCACCTCGTCGAAATCGACCGTGATGCGGGCGGCTCCGAGGAAGGCGGCGGCGCGGACGTAGCCGCGAACGCGGTCGATCTCCTCTTGAGTCGCGAGCGAGCAGTCCTCGTCGAAGCAGGCCTCGATACGCAGGTCGGCGGGGTGAAGCCCCTCCTCGCTCAGTTCGCGCTTGAGGTCGCGCAGGTACTCGGGCGCGGTCGAGTCGAGCGTGTCCGCGGGGATGCTCACGGGTTCGACGTTCGTCCGCTGACAGCTCTCGACGGCGTGTTCCACGTTCGGCGTCGGCGTCGTACTCATGGTATCAACCCATATCTACTGCGTATACAAAAAGCTTTGCTGATAACTATTGGTAATTAATAGTCCCCCGGATCGCTCCCGGACGCGCCGAACAACCTCCGCACGGTCAATTTACGCCGACAGACCGTTGAAAACGAGGTTATTAGTGACCGACGGCCGCAACGACAACTATGGACTGTCCACGGTGTGACGCCGAGGTGGAGCGGTACACGCTGGAGGGCCACGACGCGCAGGTGTGCGAGCGGTGTGGCTACGTCGGCGTCTCGGTCGAACACGAGAGCGAACCCGTCGAAGTCGAGTCCTGGCAGGACGCGTTCCGCAGGTTCAACGAAAAGAACGCCGAGTGAGTTGCGCTTCGACCCCGGTTACTCGTCGGCGGCGGCCGCTTCGGCCTCCGCGTCGTCCGCCGCGCCGCCCGCGTCGGGGTCTTCCTCGTCCGACCGCGCGGCGACTAGGCCGCCACGCGCGACGCTGTACAGCGGCTCGCTGGCGTGGGTCACGCCGCTGATCGAGAACGGGATGTTCGCGTCCTCGAGATGGTCACGGAACAGCTCCTCGAACCCGTCGGGGCTGGAGGTGCCGCCGGTGACGACGACGGGCACGTCGAGCCCCTCCTCGACGTCCTCCTCGTCGACCTCCTGGACGACGCGCTCGATGACGTAGTCGAGCAGGTTCTCGTAGTAGATCGACAGCGCGCCCTCGACTCCGCCCACGTCGGTGGTGAAGTCGAGTTCGAAGTCCTCCTCCTTGATGGAGGTGACCTTGTCGACGGGCGTGCCGGTCGCCTGCGCGGCCTGCTCGTCGACCCAGTCGCCGCCGCGGGCGACGGAGAACTTCATCACGGGCACCGCGTAGTACGACAGGCAGACGTTCGTCATGCCCGCGCCGAAGGAGATGCCGAGGCCGGTGAAGTTGTTGTCCGCGAGTTCGGAGTAGACGACTGCCATCCCCTCGTTGATCGGCTCGGCGTCGTACCCCATGTCGTCGAGGAACGACTCGATCGTCTTCTGGTGATACAGCGTCGAGAGGTCCGAGTCGATCGGGTCGGCCGGCGTCGAGAAGTAGAGCTTCTCGTTCGGGCGGTCGGGCTCGCCGACGACCTGCTCGATGATGAGCTTCATCATCGGGATCGCGGACTGCTCGTCGCTGGAGAGGATCCCGTGTTTCATCGGGCGGCGCGTCTCGCGGTTGAAGATGTTGGCGAAGTTCAGGGCGTCGTCGCCCACGACGTACACCGTATCGTCCTTCCGGATGTGGAGGACTTCGCTCCGGGAGAGCATCTGCTCCGCCATATCGGAGTACTCGATCTCGACGAAGGAGTTGCGCTGCTGTACGAACACCGTGTCGCTGCCGTCCTGCTGGGCCGACAGGATGTTCATCGTGCCGACGTCTAGGCCTTTGGCCATGGGTGATACAAGTCCACCCCCCGATAATAAATCTATGTGAAAAAACTCAAGAAATCGACTCCTATAATTTATTCGAGCGCCGAAAACCGCACCTATCTAAATAATCGAATATATCTATCTATTTTATATATTAGCTCAATCCGAGCTTGCTACGGAGCCGGGAGAGCAGCCCCGGCAGGCCGCCGTCGTCGGAACTCGACGCTTCGTCGTCCTCCCGCTTTTGCTGTCGGAGTTCGTTCAACTTCGCCGTCTGGTCGTCGACAGTAGATTCCGACGTTGCGGTTTTCTTCTCGCCGCCTTTCATCTGCCGGAGCCCCTGGACCTGCGAGTCGACGCCGGTCGACCGCGAGGTCTCGGCGTCTACGTCCATCCCGGACACGTCGATGTCGGCGTCGGTGTTGACCGAGATCTTCCGGCCCTCGTGTTTCTCGACGCCGCCCCACGACAGCTCCACGTCCTCCATCGCGCTCTCGATGTCGGACTCGATCTGCTCGTCGGAGATCGCCTCGCCGTCGTCGTCCTCGTCCTCGACCGGCTCGATGTCGCCGGGCTGGGGCTGGACCCGCGCGAGCTGGTGGGCGACCAGCGCCGCGCCGGTCGCGCCGACGACGACGGTCAGGCCGGTGGCGTACGCGGCGACGACCTCCAGCGTGTAGTCCGCGCCGTAGCCGTTCCAGTCGTCGGGGTACACGGCGTTGAAGCCGACCACTGCGGCGAGGTTGATCGCGCCGCCGACCGCGGCGGCGTACTGCGCCCGCTGCTCGACCGGCAGCAACACGACGATGCCGATCATCGCCGCCGGCAGCGACAGCATGCCGAGCGTGTAGGCCGGTCCCATCCGCGCGAAGTAGGCGGCCGTTCGCGGCTCCGCGGCGCTCCCCCAGAGGAACAGTACCAGTGCGATGACCCCCAGCGCGATCCCACCGAAGAACAGCCCGAACCCGAGGTAGACGTCCGTGCGGGCGTCCGGCTCCCCGATGTAGGTCCGGTACCACTCGAAGAGACGGTTGTCGGTTTCCTTACTTTCAACCATTATCGGAGGCATACTGAGGCCACTACTATCATTCTTTGGCAGAAAGCCCTCGCGGCGGACTGGCGTCCGCCGCGTCGCCCTTTCTATGTCCGCCAACGAGCGCCACGGGCGCTCGTTCCAGGTACCGCTAGTCTGCGCGAGCGCCAGCGGTCGCTGGCGCACGCTTCGAGTGCCTGCCCTTCCCCGGACGCTCGCACGCGGCGCGTCGGAGCGCCGCGCGCTCGCGCTGGCCGCGTGGAAAGACGGGCCGCGTGGTTCTGTCTCTCATACCGGGAGAAAGCACTTGACGTGGGTTCCCGGATCCGAGGCCATGGAGACGGTACTCTCGTTCGAGTACGACCACCGCCACGAGATGCCCCAGGGCCACGACGAGATCCGAACCCCGGATGCGCTCGTGGAGCATTTTCTCCGCGAGTACACCGACCCCGGCGACCGCGTCTTCGACCCCTTCGCCGGATTCGGGACGACGCTCCGGACCGCCGAACGCCTTGACCGCGTTCCCTACGGCATCGAGTACGAACCCGACCGCGTCGAGTACGTCCGCGACAAACTGGACGGGGGCGAGGTGCGCAACGCCGATGTCCTCGAACTGGACGCCGACGCGTTCCCGGCCTGCGAACTCGCCTTCACCTCGCCGCCGTTCTGTGTCGAGGGGATGGAGCGCAACCCCTTCGAGAACTACGCCGGCGAGAGTACGTACGCGGAGTACCTCGACGACGCCGCGACCGCGTTCGCCAACGTCGCCGACGTGCTCGCGCCGGGCGGCCACCTCGTGATCGAGGTGGTGAACATGCGCCACGACGGCGAGGTGACGACGCTCGCGTGGGACCTGGCCGACAGCGCGGCCGAGTCGCTCGCGTTCCGGGGCGAGGTCGTCGTGGCGTGGGAGGGCGACGGCTACCCCGACCGCGAGGGCAGCTACGGCTACGGCTTCGACCACTCGTACTGTCTGGTGTTCGAGAACCCGGCGTAAGGAGTCGGCGGAAGCGCCGTTACCAGGTGCCGTGGAACGTGTCGAAGGAGAGCTCGTCCAGTGGCTTGTTGCCGACCGCGATCTCGTACTCGCCGGGCGTCAGCATCGGCTTGTGGAACTGCGGGCCGTCGTCGGTGGTGATCCGCGGACAGCCGGTGTTGACGAACGCGTCCATGTCGAAGTTGCGCAGGCGGTCCGGCGTCACCTCGTCCATCGTGATGAGGTAGGCGTTGTCGTTGTCGTCCAGAATGTCCTGGGCCTGCTCCCAGCGGCCCTGGCCGATCTTCGTGCAGAAGATGACGCCCCACTTCTCGGCGTCCATCGCCTTGTGGACCGACGCGTAGCGCTGCTTCATGAACTTCTCCGTGTCGGCCACCGTGACGACGTTGTTGACGGGGTCGCCGATGACGACCTTCTTGTCGGGGTGCTCCATCGCGAGGCCGAGCGGGTGGAACTTCCCGCCGCCGACGTACAGCACCTGGTCGGCGTCGACCTCGGCGGAGGCGTAGTTGCAGCCGAGCACCTGTCCCTCGTGGGTCAGGCGGTCGTCGCCGCGGCGCGTGTGGACCTCGTAGCCGCGCTCCTCCAGCCACGCCTTCATGTCCTCGAACTGGTTCATGTGCTGGGCGGTGGTGACGAGGCCGACCTCGTCGCCCGGCAGTTCCTCCAGCGCCTCCTCCATGATGGGGAACACGTCGACGTTCGAGAACAGCGGGACGTAGATCACCTTGTCCGTGTTCTTCATCGGCGAGTGGCCGAAGTGGACGAACACGTCGGTCCGCTTCATCAGGAAGGTGTCGAGGTCACAGGCCCCGTAACAGGGCTGGCCCGACAGCATCACGGTCACGTCGTCGGGGACGAGTTCGCGGATGTCGTCGGCCACCCGAGGGCCGCGACGTTTCAGCCCCTCCGGGAACTGCAGGCCGACCTTCTTCGCGTCGCGCTCCTCTACGGCCTCGACGATGCGGTCGAGTTCGTAGTCCCACTCGCGGTCGTGCTTGAGGGACATGCCCGTGTTTCGCAGGTCCCCCTCCGAGAACTCCGACTCCTGGCTCATTGGACCGTTGTAGCCACCGAGGCCGTTTAACGGCGACGCTTCGGGGTTCCGGTGGTACGGGAACGATCTGCGGCGGGGTCGCGGTCGCCTATTCGGCGTCTTTCAGGTAGACGTTCCCCTGCACGACGACGGAGCCGCCACCCGCCGGCCGACGGTCGGAGGTCGGCTCGGAATCGCTCACGAGCGCGGACAACGACTCCCACTTCAGCAGCGCGAACCCGGCGACGATGACGGCGAACCCGGCCACGGTCGAGGCGGTGATCGTCTCGCCCAGCGCCGCCCAGCCGGCGACCGCGGCGACGGCCGGCGTGGCGTAGTTGACGAGGCTCGCCTCGTTCGGCCCGGTGCGCTCCAGCAGGTCGAAGTAGAGCAGGAACCCACCGGCCCCGGCAACGACGGCGAGATACAGCAGGCCGGCGACGACACGGGGCGACCACGAGGCGGCCGCGAGCGACTCCCCTGTCGCCGCGCTGATGGCGTGCAACACGAGCGCACCGACGGCCAGCATCCACGCCTGCGTCGGCACGGTGCCGAGGCCGACGCGGAACCGCCGCGTCAGCACCGACCCGAGCGCGAAGGAGAGCGCCGAGAGGAACAGCAGCCCGACGCCGAGGATCCCGCCGTCGAGCGACGAGCCGGTCGGGTTCGCGACGACCGCGACGCCGACGAGGCCGAGCAGGACGCCGGCGACCCCGGGCCGCGACAGCGTCTCGTCGTCCAGCAGCAGGAAGGCGATCGGCGGCGTGACGACGGGTGTGAGGCTGAGCACGATCGCGCCGATCGCGGAGCTGACGTACTGCTGGCCGGAGAACAGCAGCGCGAAGTGGAGCCCGACCATCAGCGTTCCGCCCGTCGCGACGAGACGCAGTTCGGGGCCGGCACGGGGGATCCAGCGCTCCGACCGGATGGCTGCGTACCCGAGCACCACCAGCGCGGCGATGTCGTACCGCAGCGCGGCGAACAGCACCGGCGGGAGCGACGCGAGCCCCGATTTGATCGCGATAAACGACGACCCCCACACGACGGCGAGAGCGACGAACGTCCAGACGTTTCTGAATTTGTATATATCCATTGTAAACTCCTCCTGCGAGAGACCGCGGGGATATACTCCGTAATCACCCCGTATGCATCAATTTTCTCGAAGTAACGGTACCACGTCACACTGTCGTATGGGAGTCCGTTTCTCGGAAATATTAACCGATCTCGTCGAGCAGGATCGGGCACCGTTGCCGGCCGAGACCCCGGTGTTCCGGCAGGTTCAAACGGATCGGGTCCTAACCGGCGAGCATGAGCATCGAGACCGACGCTGCCGCGGAGACGGCCGACGAAGACGTCGAGGCGCTCGGCCGGGAGCTCGGCGAGGCGATCGCCGACCTGCCCGAGTATCGGGAGTTCGAGGAGAAGAAAGCGGCCGTCGAGGCGTCCGACGAGGCCCAGGCGAAGATAGAGGAGTTCGAGGAGATCCGCCAGGAGTTCATGCTCGCCCGGCAGACCGGCGAGGCGAGCCAGGAGGACCTCCGCGAGGTCCAGCGCGCACAGCAGGAACTGCACGAGATCCCCGTCATGGCGGAGTACCACGACGCCCAGAACGCGCTCGACGCGCGCCTCGAAGCGGTCAACGAGGCGATCTCGGAGCCGCTGGCCGTCGACTTCGGCGAGGAAGCCGGCGGCTGCTGTCAGGACTGAGCGCTCGAACCGCCCGAATGGGACAGCCTGAAGGGCGGACAACCCTAACTTCTCGGCGATGGAGACACAGCGCAGCGGACCGGCCGCGGACGCCCCGCTCGTAACGCGGAGCCGGGCGATACCCGCCGTCCCGGTCCGGACAGCTCTCGACGCCTTCGACGCCCCGAGAGCCGTCTGGGCCGCGCCCGGCGAGCCGACCGTCGCCGGCTGTGGCGCGGCCGCCACGGTCGTCGCGGACGAGAACCGCTTCGCGGCGGTCCGCGAGGCGGCCGACGACCTGTTCGGCTCGTTCGACGACGGCGCAGCGCCGCCTGCCCGCCCGCGACTGTTCGGGGGGTTTGCCTTCCACGACGACCACGACCCGGAACCGCCGTGGGAGGGATTTCCGCCCGCTTACTTCGTCCTGCCGCGCGTGCAGGTCACGACCGACGGCGACGACGCCTGGGTCACGGTAAACGCCGTCGGACCGGACGACCAGTCCGAGGTCGATAACCGACTCGACGCAGCCGCGGCAACCCTGCAGGACCTCCCCGGCCCCGGCCCGCCGGCGGCACCACCGGGTGTCGCGGAACGGCGACCGACCACCGGACGCGACGAGTGGCGCGAGCAGGTCGAGGGCGCGCTCGCCCGGATCGACGGCGGCGACCTGACGAAGGTCGTCCTCGCGCAGGCGCTCGGGACGCGGCTGGAACGGGACCTCTCGGTCCCGGACGCGCTCGCCGCGCTCCGGGCGACGTACCCGGACTGCCACCGCTTTCTCATCGACGGGCGCGCGCCCGGTGACGCCGGCGACGCAGGTCGGGCCGACGGGTCGACCCTGTTCGGCGCGACCCCGGAGCGCCTCGCGTCGGTGTCGGGCCGGCGGCTGGAGACCGAGGCGCTCGCCGGCTCGACCGGCCGGGGCGACACGCCCGAGGAGGACGAGTGGCTCGCCCGGGAACTGCTGGACAGCGAGAAGGACGTGCGCGAACACGAGATCGTCACCGAGGCGGTCCGCGAGCAGATCGCTCCCTTCGCCGCATCCGTCCGCACCGGTCCGCGGACCGTCCGGAAGTTAGACACGGTCCAGCACCTCCGGACGCCCGTCTCGGCGGATCTGGACGACGCCGAACACGTCCTCGACGTGGTCGAGGCGCTCCACCCGACGCCCGCTGTCGGCGGCCTGCCGCCGGACCGCGCCCTGCGGACCATCCGCGAGACCGAGACGTTCGACCGGGGGTGGTACGCCGCGCCGGTCGGCTGGTTCGACGCGGCCGGCAACGGGACGTTCGCGGTGGCGATCCGGTCGGCCGTCGCCCGCGGCGACGCGGCGACGCTGTTTGCCGGAGCCGGCATCGTCGCCGACAGCGACCCCGAACGCGAGTGGGACGAGATCCAGCTGAAGTACCGGCCGGTTCTGGACGCCCTCGAACGATGACCGCCGCGGAACACAACGAGGCGTGGGCCGACGCCCTCGTCGCCGAACTCGCCGCCGGCGGGGTCGACGCGGTCTGCATCGCGCCCGGGAGCCGGTCGACGCCGCTCACGATGGCCTTTGCACGCAACGACGACGTGCGGGTCTACTCGCATCTGGACGAGCGCTCAGCGGCGTACTTCGCGCTGGGGCGCGCTCGCCGGACGGGCGAGGTGACGCCGCTGGTCTGCACCTCCGGCACCGCCGCCGCGAACTTCCACCCGGCCGTCATCGAGGCCAGCCAGGCGCGCGTCCCGCTGCTCCTGCTCACTGCCGACCGCCCGCCCGAACTGCGGGACAGCGGCGCGAACCAGACCGTCGACCAGACGAAGCTGTACGGCGACGCCGTCCGCTGGTTCCGCGAACTGCCAGAACCGGAAGCGGCGGGCCGCACCCTCCGCTCGCTCCGGACGACGGCGGCCCGCGCGCTCGCCGAGGCGACCGGGACGCCCGCCGGCCCGGTCCACCTCAACTGCCCGTTCCGGAAGCGGCTGGAACCGCCCGAGGGAACCGAGAACGAGGACCGCCGGACGGCCGCACCCGAGCGCCCGCACGTCCGGACGACTGCCGGCCGGCCGGCGCTCTCCGACGACCGCGTCGCCGACCTCGCCGCGGCCGTCTCGGACGCGGACCGCGGCCTCGTCGTCGCGGGGCCGGCCGACGACGCAGCGCCCGAGCCGGGGACCGTCGCCGACTTCGCCGAGACGACCGGGTTCCCGGTGCTCGCCGACCCGCTGTCCGGCGTGCGGTACGGGCCACACGTCGACGACGCGCCGGTGCTCGGCGGCTACGACAGTTTCGTCGACCCGGCAGTGACCGACGACTGGCCGGACCCGGATCTCGTCGTGCGAGTCGGCGCGTCGCCCACGTCCAAGCCCCTGCGGAAGTACCTCCGACGAACCGGCCCGCGCCAGTTCGTCGTCGATCCGGCCGGGGGCTGGCGCGAGGCGGAGTTCGCGGCGACGGACCTCGTCGTCGCCGACCCGGGGCGACTGCTCGACGCCCTCGCCGACCGCGTCGACGACGGTGCCGACGCCGGCTGGCGCGAGCGCTGGACCGCCGCCGAGGACCGGCACTGGGCCACCGTCGCGGACGCCCGCGGCGAGCGCCGGTTCGAGGGCGACGTGCTGGCGACTGTCGTCGAGGACGCACCCGACCCCGCGACGCTGTTCGTGTCGAACAGCATGCCGGTCCGGGACCTGGACCGCTTCGGCGCGCCGTGGGCGGCCGACCTGACCGTCCTCGGCAACCGCGGCGCGAGCGGCATCGACGGCATCGTCAGCACGGCGCTGGGAGCCGGGAGCGCGACGGCCGACCCGCTCGTGCTGGTGACGGGCGACCTCGCCTTCTACCACGACATGAACGGCCTGCTCGCGGTCGGGCGCTGCGGCGTCGACGCCACGGTCGTCGTCGTGAACAACGACGGCGGCGGTATCTTCCACATGCTCCCGGTCGAGGCCTTCGATCCCCCGTTCACCGAGCAGTTCAAGACGCCCCACGGGCTGGACTTCGCGCCCGCCGCGGAGCTGTACGGGCTGGAGTTCGTCCGCGCCCGGGACCGGGACGCGTTCCGCGAGGCCTACCGGGCGTCGCTCGACAGCGGTGGGACGCAGGTGATCGAAGTCCCGTTCGACGCCGAGCGGAGCCACCGCGAGCGCGAGGCGATCCGCGACGCCGTCGTCGCTGACCTGGCCTGATCACGGGCTGAGCGCCCGTTCGAGGCCGACAGCGAAGGCGAACAGCGACCACGCCCCGCCGACGGCCGCCACCGCGGCCAGCGAGAACGGGTCGGCCGAGAGCGCGACGACGCCGAGCGGCGCGAGCACGCTCCAGACGCCGAACAGGACGGTGCCGAGCGGCGGGACGGTGAGGAGGTAGCCGGTGACCAGCAGCGTACAGCCGCCGACGACCAGCCGGGCGAGCAGCGGGAATGCCGGGAGGAACGTGCTGGCGACCATCACCGGGTAGAGGAACAGCATGCCGGCGAGGAACATCACGCGGTCGGGCGTGAGCGGCACCCTGACCCGGTCCTCGCGCGCCGCCGCCTGGCCCCAGTCCCGAACGGCATAGGACGACGACTCCTCCCGGCCCGTGCGTTCCCGGTAGAACTGCTGGCGGCGGCTGGAGCGCGACTGGCCGCCGGCGGCGGTCGCCCCGCGTTCGCCCGCGGTCGACCGGTCCTCGCGTCGGTCGGTCGCAGTTCCGTCGTCGCTCCCGAAGCCGGTCGCCTCGTCGGTCGCCCACTGCTCGGCGGCGTCGCTCGGATCCGTTGAGCCATTCGAATCCGTCGAGTCGGCCGAATTCGTCGCGTCGGCGGCGTCCTCGCGCTCGGCCGTCCACGGCGACTGCTCGGTTCCGGCGGCGTTGCCGCCGTGGATGTGGCGGACGTACGCGTCGTGGCCGAGGCGGTCGTAGCGGGCGCGCTCGTCGGCATTGCCCAGCACCTCCTCGGCGCGGGTCACCTCGCGGAACCGCTCGCTCGCGTCGGGCGCGTCGCTCACGTCCGGGTGGGTCTCCTTGACCTTCTCGCGGTAGGCGTCCTCGATCTCGTCCTGCGAGGCGTCGCGCCCGACCCCGAGCACGTCGTAGTACGTCTCCGCCATGCGGCGCTTCCCGGCCTGTTGCCGCCGCGGTGACAAAAGCGCCCCGGCCATCCGACGGGCGCGACCCGACGAACGTCGTCACGGCCGCGAGTGGCGTCGCGACGTGCGGCCGCGACGGGAGTGAGCAAACGCGGTGGGTTTGCGAACTCCGTCGCGGTCGTGAGGCGAGCGAAGCGAGGCGGGCGACCGCGACGGGAACCTATTTTTCCCTGCCGGCCCGACTCCCGGGAAACGATGGTTTCGGAACTGATGGCCGACGAGCGCTGGGAGCCGGTCGAGCGGTTCGACTTCGACGACATCACCTATCACCGCGCGGTCGACGTGGACGCGGTGCGGATCGCCTTCGACCGCCCCGCGGTGCGCAACGCCTTCCGCCCCGGCACGGTCGACGAACTGTACGACGCGCTGGACCACGCCCGCCGGCAGACCGACGTGGGCTGCGTCCTGCTCACCGGCAACGGCCCGTCGCCGAAGGACGGCGGCTGGGCGTTCTGCTCGGGCGGCGACCAGACGATCCGCGGCGAGGACGGCTACCAGTACGAGGGCGACGAGGAAGGAGCCTCGGACACCGGCCGCCTCCACATCCTCGAAGTCCAGCGGCTCATCCGGTTCATGCCGAAGCCCGTCGTCGCCGTCGTCCCGGGCTGGGCGGTCGGCGGCGGCCACAGCCTCCACGTCGTCTGCGACCTCACGCTCGCCAGCGCCGACCACGCCGTGTTCAAGCAGACCGACCCCGACGTGGCGAGCTTCGACGCCGGCTTCGGCTCGGCGTACCTCGCCCGGCAGGTCGGCCAGAAGAAGGCCCGCGAGATCTTCTTCCTCGGGAAGAACTACGACGCCGAGGAGGCCGTCGAGATGGGCATGGCCAACGAGGCGGTCCCTCACGACGAACTGGAGGACGTGGCGCTAGAGTGGGCCGATACGATGGCCAGCAAGAGCCCCACCGCGATGCGGATGCTGAAGTTCGGCTTCAACGCGGCCGACGACGGCATGGTCGGCCAGCAGGTGTTCGCTGGCGAGGCGACCCGGCTGGGCTACATGACCGACGAGGCCCAGGAGGGCCGCGACGCGTTCGTCGAGGACCGCGAGCCCGACTTCGACGACTTCCCCTGGCACTACTAAACGAACTTTTTCCCGGTCGGGTGTCCTCACAGGCCTTCGGCCTGCTGCGGGTACCCTCCCGGCAAAAACTTCGATGAAAAAGGCCGCGAGCGCCGCGGGCGCTCGCGGGGTCCTCACGAACGAAGTGAGTGAGGGCTCGTCAGAGCTTCGCTCTGACGGAGAAACGCCGCCGTAGGCGGCGTATGCTAGTGCCCGCCGCAGCGACCGAACCCCGACGGACCGCCCCGCAACCACAGGGGATATGGCGGGCCCGGCCCTAGCGCCGACAATGACCGAAGTCGCCAACGCCGCGGACGTTTCGCGGACGCGGGCGTGGCTGATGGCCGCCCGGCCACAGACCCTCCCCGCGGCGGCCGCGCCGGTGATCGTCGGGACCGGGCTGGCCGCCCGGGACGGCGTGTTCGCGCCGTTGCCGGCGCTGGTCGCGTTCGTCGGCGCGGCGCTGATACAGGTCGGGACGAACTTCGCCAACGACTACTACGACGCGGCGAAGGGCGCTGACACCGAGGACCGCGAGGGGTTCACCCGCGTCACGCAGTCCGGCCTCATCTCCGCCGCGGAGGTCAAGCGCGCGGCGTTTCTCACCTTCGGCCTCGCGGTGCTGTCCGGCACCTACCTCGTCTACGTCGGCGGCGTGCCGATCCTCGCGATCGGCCTGCTGTCAGTTGCGAGCGGCATCGCCTACACCGGCGGGCCGTACCCGCTCGGCTACCACGGGCTGGGCGACCTGTTCGTGTTCGTCTTCTTCGGCGTGATCGCGGTGACGGGCACCTACTACGTGCAGGCTGCCGCGGTGCTGGCCGAACCGCTCACCGTCGCGATACCAGCCGGGACGGTAACGACGACGGCGCTGCTTGCCAGCCTCCCCGTGGCCGCCATCTCGACGGGGATCATCGTCGTGAACAACGTCCGCGACATGGAGACGGACGCCGAGGCGGGCAAGACGACGCTTGCAGTCCTGCTCGGCTACCGCTGGAGCCGGGTCGAGTACGTCGGCCTGCTCGCGCTGGCCTACGCCGTGCCCGTCTACTTCGCCGCGACCGACTTCGGGCCGACAGCCCTGCTGCCGCTGCTGACGCTCCCCTACGCCGCCGTCGTCGCGCGGACCGTCTGCACGGAGCGATCGGGTGAGGCGCTCAACCCCGCGCTGGAACGGACCGGGAAACTGCTCGCCGCCCATTCGGCGCTGTTCGCGCTGGGGCTGGTGTGGTGATGCAACTGGACCGCCGCGACTTCGCGCTGCCGCTCGACCGCCCCCTGCGAACTTCGCGGGGGGAGATAGCCGAGCGAACGGGCGTCCTCGTCCGGGTGGCCGACGACGGCAACCGGGGGCTGGGGGAGGCGTCGCCGCTCCCCGGCTGGACCGAGTCGCTCGCCGACTGCCGCGCCGGGCTCGACCGCGCCGCCCGTGCGCTGCCGGAGGGGCCGGACGCCGCGCTGGCCGCCGTCGACGGCCCCGCGGCGCGCCACGGACTCTCCCTCGCCCTCGCGGACCTGCGGGCAAGCGAGGCCGGCCTCCCGCTCTACCGCTACCTCGGCGGGGACGACGCCGTCACCGCGGTCCCGGTCAACGCGACCGTCGGCGACGCGCCGCCGGACGAGACCGCAGCGGCCGCCGAGGCCGCCGTGGCTGACGGCGTCGACTGCGTGAAGGTGAAGGTCGGCGCGCGCGCGGTCGACGCCGACGCCCGGCGGCTCCGGGCCGTCCGCGACGCCGTCGGTCCAGAGGTCTCGCTCCGGGCCGATGCGAACGGCGCGTGGGACCGCGCGACTGCGGAGCGGGCGCTCGACGCGTTCGCCGAGTTCGGCGTCGAGTTCGTCGAGCAGCCGCTCCCGACCGAGGACCTGTCCGGGCTGGCCGCGCTCCGCGGCGGTCCGGTCGGCGTGGCCGCCGACGAGAGCCTCGCCGCGGGCGGCGTCGACGCCGTCCTGAACGCGGACGCGGCCGACGCGCTGATACTCAAGCCGATGGCGCTGGGCGGCGTCGACCGCGCCCGCGAGGCTGCGCTCCGCGCTCGGGCGGCGGGCGTCACGCCGGTCGTCACGACGACGATAGACGCCGTCGTCGCGCGGACCGCGGCGGTCCACCTCGCGGCCTCGCTCGCGCCGGTCGCCCCCTGCGGGCTGGCGACGGGCGGCCGACTGGAGCGTGACCTCACCGCCGACCCGGCACCGGTGAGCGACGGGGCGGTCCACGTGCCACAGCTGCCGGGCAACGGAACGACGGGGGCGTGGTCGGCGTGACCTGGCAGCTTCGAGACCCGGTGACAAGACAGGCAGAGAGCGCGCCGGACACGACGGCGGTCGTGGTCCACGGGTCGGGCGAGTCGCGCACCTACGCCGAACTCGACCGGGCGGTCGACGAGACGGCCGGCCGCCTCGCCGCGCTCGGCGTCGGCGCGGGCGACCACATCGGCGTCCTCATGGACTCCCGCCTCGCCTTCGTCCGGCTGATCCACGCGACCGCCAGGCTCGGCGCGACGCTGGTCCCGCTGAACGTCCGGCTGACCACCGCCGAACTCGACGCGCAGGTCGACCGCGTCGACCTCGACCTGCTCGTCGCCGAGCGCGACACCGAACTGACGGCCATAGACGCCGCGGGCGAGACGCCGGTGGCCTCCGTCGACGCGCCGCCGGACGCCGCGGCCGTGACCGACGACCGGCTCGCCGCCCTTGCGGACGTCGACCCCGACGCCGTCGACCCCGTCGCGCGCGGGCTCGACGACCCGGCCTGCATCCTCTCGACCTCGGGGACCGGCGGGCGGCCGAAACCAGTGGTGCTCACCGTCGGCAACCTGCTTGCCAACGCCGCCGGCTCCGCGTTCCGGCTCGGCGTCGTCCCCGACGACCGCTGGTTCGACCCGCTCCCGATGTACCACATGGGCGGCCTCGCGCCGGTGGTCCGCTCGGCGACGTACGGGACGACCGTCGTGGTCCAGCGCGAGTTCGACGCCGCGGCGACGGCCGACGCAATCGCCGAGCGCGGGGCGACGGCCGTCTCGCTCGTCCCGACGATGCTCCGCCGGATGCTCGACGAGCGCGAGGGGCTGGCCGACTCGCTCCGCTTTGTCCTGCTCGGCGGCGCGCCCGCGCCGGACGCCCTGATCGAGCGCTGTGCCGACCTCGGCGTCCCGGTCTGTCCCACCTACGGGATGACGGAGGCGGCGTCGCAGATAGCCACGGCGACCCCCACGGAGGCCGTCGACCACGTCGGGACGGTCGGCCGGCCCCTCTCGATGACTGAGGTGACGGTGGTCGACGATACCGGCGAGCCGTGCCCGCCCGGCGAACCCGGCGAACTCGTCGTCAGCGGACCGACCGTGACGCCGGGGTACTACGACGACCCGGAGACGACCGCCGAGGCGTTCTGCGAGCGCGGCCTCCGGACCGGCGACGTGGGCTACCGCGACGAGGACGGCCGCCTGTGGATGCACAGCCGGCGCGAGGACCGCATCGTCACCGGCGGCGAGAACGTCGACCCGCGGGAGGTCGCCGGCGCGATCCGCGACCATCCCGCCGTCGAGGACGTTGCCGTCGTCGGCCTCGACGACCCCGAGTGGGGCGAACGCGTCGCCGCGCTGGTCGTTGGCGACCTCTCCAAGCGTGCCGTCCGGGAGTTCTGTGCCGGCCGGCTCGCCGGCTTCAAACACCCCAAGACGGTCGCCTTCGCCGACGAGATACCGCGGACCGCCTCCGGCACCGTCGACCGCGCCGCCGTCCGCGAGCGCCTGCGCGAGGCCCCCGGCGAGCGCTGATCCGGGGTTCGTCGCCGAACTTTAAGCGCCGCCCAGCCGTACCCCGTCCCGTGTGCACGCTCACCCTCGCCTGGCGGGTGTTCGAGGACGCGCCGGTCGCCGTCGCGGCGAACCGCGACGAGCTGGTCGACCGGCCCTCGGAGCCGCCCGCAGCCATCGAGGACGACCCTCGCGTCGTCGCGCCGCGCGACGCCGAGGCCGGCGGGACGTGGATCGGCTACAACGAACATGGCCTGCTGGTCGCGGTGACGAACCGCTGGGTCGACGCCGACCTCGCCGGCGACCGCTCGCGGGGCCTGCTCGTCCGCGACGCGCTCCGGCACGGTTCGGCCGAGGCCGCCGCCCGCTTCGTCGAACGTGAAGCCGGCGACCACGAGTTCGACGGGTTCAACCTCCTGCTGGCCGACGCCGACGCAGCGCTGCTGTTCGAGTGGGACGGGAGCCTCCGGTTCTCCCGGCTCGACCCGGGCGTCCACGTCGTCGTCAACGTCGGCGCGGACGGCCGGTTCGACGTACCGGATGCCCGTCCCGAGGCGGGCGGCGAGCAAGCTGACAACGCCCGGCGCGTCCGGACGGCGCTGACGCCCGAACCGGGCGAGACGGCCGCGGCGTGGCTCGACCGCGCCGGGGACGTGCTCGGCGACCACGAGTACGGCGTCTGCGTCCACGGCGACGGCTTCGGCACGCGCTCGTCGTCGCTGATCGCGATCGGTGCGGACGGGGCGCGCTACCGCTTCGCCGACGGGCCGCCCTGCGAGACCGCCTACCGCGAGGTTGAAGGGCAGATTTAAACCGGCCGGAACCACATACTGGGGACACATGGTAGCCCCGAGCAGTTCCGTCCGGAGGTGTCCCGCGTGAGCGCGTCGGCGACCGACGAGGAGTTGAGCGAGGACGAGCGGCGGGCGCTCGAACTCGTCCGCGAGACGGGTGGCATCCACCAGAGCGAGTTCTGGAAGGAGCTCGACGTCAACTCCCGCAAGGGGAGCCGCATCGCCGAGTCGCTGGTCGAGAAAGGGCTGGTCGAGCGCGAGGAGACGGTGTACGACGGCCACAACACCTACCTCATCTCGCCGACCGCCCGCGACCTCGATTTCTCGCTGCTGATGGCCGGCGACATGCTCTCGCCGTTCATCGGCGAGGAGGAGGTCGACGCCAACAGCGACGCCTTCTCGCAGTGGATGATGAACCTGGCGTACGAGGACTAAAGACGAGCTTTTAACGACGACCTTTTGCGCTGCGGTCGCGCGCCGTCGGCGCGCTCCCTCGGCAAAAGCTCGACCAAAATCACTCCTCCTTCACTTCGCTTCGCTCCGTTCAGTCGTCGGACCGTTCGCTCGTTCGCTCCGCTCACTCGCTCACGGGTGCCGTACTGGTCGACAGCCTGCCCTTCCCCGTCCTCCCGAGCGAAGCGAGGGAGGGCT
>NZ_RCIH01000012.1 GCF_003675855.1 Halostella salina
TCACCCTGAACAACTCGAAGGAGATCGAGATGGCACAGGGGCTGTCCGCGGACATCAAGACCGAAGGAGACGATTGAGCGGGGAGGACCGCCGGTAGGCGTGTCCGAACTGCGATCGCTCCTTCGTAACGAGTGACGACTAAGCGGCGAGGATCGCGGAGCGTATCCGTGCCGTAGTCGCACTGTTTTTCCCCCTAACGACTGAGCGGGTATTACTACGAAGTGGGCAGGAACAGTGATTGGGTACTACTCGGTGACTGCTGAAAGCACTTGTATCAAGTTTGTGTATGATATTTAGTATCAATTAATATAGGAATAGAAAGCGCTGTCTTCGTTCTCGAACGGCCCCTTCCATGGTCGGGGCCGGTTATACTCGCATTCAGTACGCAGAAGATGTTATGATAGCACTTGACCGAAATTGCCCAGCCTGCGGCGCACCGACGCAGAATGTTGGTGGCGTGGAAAGCTGTACCGAGTGCGTATGGTTGTATCCACAGGGAGCTGATTAACTGTCATTGAAACAGATGGAAGCGCGTGTTCTAGATCTCATGTACAGATCAGAGCCGATCGAAATAGAGCAGATTGTAGCCCGGATTGATGCTCATCCATTTGTGGTCGAGAAATGTTGTATGCATTTGTTCAAAACTGGTTTTGTCACTACGAACAGCCCAGGCGTGTACAGGTTGACCTCGAAAGGATATCGAAGATGTGAGAATACTGTTTGATCACAGTAATCATAGTCCGAGGACCCAGTTCGATATATGCGAACCTTTACAATAACATGAGCTAAAGACCGTATTCATGGGGCCACAGGCAAACCGACCGATCAAAGCCCTCCTGAAGATGGAGGAGATACTGAACGATGTCCATGAACACGACGATGCGACTGTCACTGCCGTGGCTGACCGACTTGATCGCCCAAAAAGTGTAGTTCATGACTATCTCAGTACATTGGAACAGCTGGAGTACATCGTGAATGACGGGGGGAACTACAGCTTAAGTCTTCGCTGGTTAGATCGGGGATGTAAAGTTCGAAATCGGGTCTCCATCTACGATCTTATTCGGCCGGAACTCAGACGGTTAGCACAGGAATTGAGTAACGAGATGGTCAGCTTTGCTGTCGAAGAAGAGGGCACTGTCGTCGCTCTAGAGGTCATTCAAAGCCGAGAAGATATCGAATACGAGACAAATCCAGGAATGCGGTTTCCGATTCATTGTTCGGGCTCGGGAAAGGCTATTTTGGCCCATCAACCCGAGGAGCGGGTCGATGCAATCATCGAACGACACGGCCTCCAGAAATTCACCGAGAAAACCATCACGTCGCGTGCGGAACTTTTGAACGAGCTTGAGCAGATTCGGAATCGTGGTGTGAGCTACGAGTATGGCGAATATCATCCGGGAATGGCGACGATATCGGCACCGATACTTTCCCCAGATGATACCCCACTCGGGGGGATCAGTATAACCGGCCCAGAACAACATATGACGGACTCTGATGTCAAATCATCTCTTAGTAACAAACTCTTATCAAAAGTAAATATCATGGAGTTGAACTACAGCGGGAGGAACTGATTCGTTATTGCTCCCCCGCTGGTATTGCTCCGGCTGGTAGCGTTTCAGGACGTAGTTCGAAACCCCGTGATTCCATCGCTTCGAAGTACCGATTCGGATCAAGTCCGCTCGTCTCCGTGACAAAAACGCCATCGGAACCGACTTCGTCGTCGGCCATCAGTTGGAGAGTTACCGATAGGGGTACGCCGACGTAACAACCGTACTCCCGCATCAACGTGATATCGTTCCCGTCGAAGAATGGGAACGGTTGCTCGAAATGATACACTGCCTTGTCTTCCGCCCCATCGACCGTCCCGGTTACCTCAACCGAGAGGATCGTCTGTGGGGTCCACTGAGTTTCCGGTGATAGCTGTTCTGGCGGTCGCCACTCCGTCTCCCTCCCCTCTGTTTTGATCTGTTGTTGGAACACCTCGAGTGGATCCACTTCGACTCCCTTGATCTCGATCGGATCCGCATCGAAAGCGTTCATTGCATGCAACGTCTCTTCGTACTGCCGCCATTCAGGATGCCAAACGCCACGAGTCACCACGCGGTTGACGTCCGTTTCGCGGGCGACCGGCGCTTTGGGAAACGTGACGGGTTCAGTGTGGGTGATAAGATACGTCTCCTGTTCCCCCATCGGTTCAGGGAACTCGAAGTCACGAGGTTCGCCAAATGGTGGGAAATCTTTGATGATTTCACCATCCTCGTAGACGATTCGTTCGTCGACGTTCGGATCATGTTCATACGTAACGGTATCAGTGAGTCCAGGCGTCGTCTGTGTGAGTAAACGCCACATCCCCCAGTAGAAGTTGACAGTGTCAACATTGTCGAAGTGATCACAGGCGAGCATACCAAGGGCGATTGTACTTACGAGACCCCCGTTTGCGAACCAGAGTGAGTTCCCGGTGTCAGCGAGCGTCTCCGACTGCCCAAGTACCTGGTCGAAGTCGAATGCGTTCAGATCAACCCCGGTAATACCACCGACCGATTCGATAGCAGTGAGAACATTCTTCTCGAATTGATATGGGAGTCCGTTCACCAGATAGTCGGCATCAGCAAGGATACGTTCGATGTCCTCTGCATCGGTTGCGTCGACTGGTTCGAACGAGAACCGATCATCGTCGATGAGTTCTAATAACCGCTTGGCGTTCGTGTCATCAGCATCGGCCACGACTATTTCCTCGAATTCGCTGTGCTTGTGCAGATCGTAAACGCAGGACGAGGTCATCGCTCCCGATCCGCCTAGCACGACGGTCTTGTCAGCCATAAGGCAGTATAACAGTACTCATGGAGTCAATTGAGTATTGCGGTTAAATATGGTCAAGAGTTACGTATGGATGACATCTATGTTCGAAGCCAATTTTAAATCAGCGCACTTCATAGGTGTAGATCGATGGGTAACTACCTCGTGTACGCAGTTTCGGCAATGGCACTCTACGCAGGTTGGGCGTTCTTCGCGAAGCTCGCTACGGACGTGATCCCGCCAGAACAGAGTGTTATATTCACTTACGTGAGCAGTATACTGATTGTGTCTGGGTACTTCTTCGCAAGCAACACGCCAATGGAGGTAGAACCGCGTGGAATCGGGTTCTCGTTACTCGCCGGTGTCCTGATCGGAGCCGGCACGCTAGCCTATTATATAGCTCTTGACACCGGATCCGCGACAGTCGTCACAAGCATCAGCGGCATGTACATCGTTGGAACAGCGATCCTCGGGATGATCTTTCTGGGAGATACACTCAGTGGGACCAATTTCGTCGGAATCGCCTTCGCGGTTGGTGCAGTCGTCCTCCTCGCGCAGTAGCACCCGTTACAGGTAGACGACGACAGTGTCGTGTTCGACTTCGACATCGTAGGTGTCTACTGGAGGTTCACCATCGACTTCGCTGGTCTCACAGCTGGAACACGGGGGGGAGCCACCAGCGGCCTCTGCAGAGCTACCGCCACGAGCCTCGCCAGTGGATTCCACCGTTGTCTGGAACGTTTTTGCTTTCACCGAATGTGGGTTGAACACCGACTCACCCGTCGTAACATCGAACTCCCATCCGTGCCAGGGACACTGCACGATTTGGCCGTCGGCTGTCCACTCGTACTGGCCGGGCGCAGTTGATTCGGTTGTCCCTGTCAGTTTCCCCTCACAGAGAGGTGCACGCTGATGGGGGCAGTCGTTTTTTAGGGCGTGGTACTCTCCGTCGATATTGAACACCCCTATTGAGATTCCATCGAGTGTCGTGATGACACGGTCTCCCGGGGGGAGTTCGGAAGTCGGACAGATCTCGAATCGCTTCTCAGTCATTGGTTGCGTGGTAGGTCCCAGAGTTCCATCGCGTTTTCATATCGAACAGCACGTTCGACCGAATCTTCCATCGGTGGTAGCCCCCAGGTGGGATCATCTCCGTCCCAGTGAGGGTAATCGCTGGCGAAAACGAGCATCTCGTCGGCGTGCATCATATCCAGAATCTGGTTGTGCTGTTCCGGCGTTTCGGGTTCCTCAATCGGTTGGCTCGCGAACCAAACGTTATCGCGGATGTACTGACTGGGACGCTGCTCAAGCCAGGGTGCTTGGGAACGAAGCCCTTTCCAGTTTTTGTCAAGTCGCCACATGAAGTGCGGAAGCCATCCGTAGCCCCCTTCGATGAACGCCCAGCGGAGATCCGGGTACTCAACGAAGACGCCTTCAGTTACGATACTCGCTAGCTGACCCATATAGTATGCGCCGAGAAGAGTATGCCACTCGATGTAGGAGTTCGGATGTCCTGCGCCAGTGGGAGCGTTACTGGTCCCATGTCCTTCTGAAAACGGATGTACCGCTATCGCGAGATTCATTTCTTCGGCAGCTTCGTACATAGGCCAGTACTGAGGCCGACCATAAGGGACCTCAGCTCCACCCGGAATCATCACTTGACGGATCTGCGGATTGTCACCGTACTCCCGAATGAGTTCCGCGGATTCCTCCGGTGCTTTCGGTGCCACGTATAGCGAGCCAAGGAACCGATCGTCGACCGGGAGGCAGTCGTTGACAAGCCATTCATTGTACGCACGTGCGAGTTCGACGGCGTAGTCCCGGTTCGGAAGTGCGGCTAAATTGAACCATGAATTCCCCGTCAGCATTCCGTAATCGATGTTGTTCTCGTCGAGATGCGTGCTTGCTAACTTCTCTAGATCTGTACCGGGTTTCGTTCCGTCGTCCGCAACGTCCTCTTGCCGAAAGAAACCGCCAGGGTTCCGATACAGGAGCGTTGGGGCAACGATCCCGTCGTCCTTGTACCGCGGTGGTAGATATTGAGTTATCTCCTCGTCATCTGCCCAGCGCTGGTGGATGTCTGCATCCACAAGCGAGATCTCGTTGCTACTGGCTGAAGATTCCGCTGGTATCGTAGTGGTGTCTGTCATGTTCGCAATGCTGGCTATTTTTCCTGTTAGTATAAACGTTTCCACTAAACTGATGATCGCACCCAAATTCCGTCGGTATAGTCGTGAGTGCAGCCATTCTGGGTCACAGATTAGAATTGTCGCAGGATGACCCGAATACGATATTCGATATTTGGGAACACTGAGTTCTTGATCTCAAGCTTCCGCTTCACTGTTACTTTGACCATGGAACCAGGTCGGTGAATAGCCCAGAGATATCCTCCCAGAATACGTCGAATATCCGAAGGAGTACCTTGTTCAACCACTTTGACCGGTAGCTGGGATCGCCTAACTGTTCTCATTTCCCGAACGGGGAGATCAGATGTAGGTCTCTGGTGGTGTTTTACAGTGATATGGTTGTAATGCAGTCTCGAAATCTCCTGTATAGTTATTATATTTACTATATATTATATGTATTTATACCCCACAAGATAATCTGGAGATCGTTTTAGCGGTATTTGTACGGATATATCGAACACGAACATTGCGGTAGTAGTGGAGTATCTTGTGCTGAAAATCCGGCCGACAAATAGTTTTAAATAGACGTATTCGAAACATCCGCTCGTAACGCGAAAGCGTATAGAAGGGTTCGATCTTCAGCATGACAAATACTAATGTACGCTCCGAGGTCCGCCGACATACGGATCTCAAAATTCCAGTTGGCTCTGAGCAGGTAACTGCGACGCGGTACGAACCAGTTGACACCGACGGGCCGTCACCGGCCTTGTTGATGTACGTACCGTATCACAAGGATGATTGGATTACCTATGGTTCATACGACCCGATAAACCAGTACCTTGCCAGCCGTGGATACGAGGTTATCGTAGCCGATATGGTCGGTACAGGAGGTGCAACCGGTGATATTGACGAGATGTTCGTCGCGGCAAGAGAGGGGGATGAGGCGGCCGATATAATCCGGTGGTTGGCTGACCAGAGCTGGACAACCGGGTCGGTCGGCATGTACGGGAAATCATATGGCGGAATAACCAGTCTTGCAGCGGCTGCACGACAACCGGATGCTCTCGAGGCGATCGTCCCGATCGAGACTCCGTACATGGGCTATCGAAATAGCTACACGTACGGCGGGCTCCACGAACTCTTGACGATCGGGATGGATTGGCTGGCGTTGATGCAAATTCTGGACGTGAAACCACCGAGTAGACGAGACGCAAACGGTGACTGGGCAGATACGTGGGGTAAACGACTCGAACACGTCCGAACGCGGAAGCCGTGGCTGTTCCAGTTTTTCGACCACGAGCGAAAGAACGAGGAGTACTGGGGGGATAAGGATATCTCGGTCGATAAAATCGACGTACCGACGTTCGCTGTCGGTGGATTCCGGGATCCCTACGCGATGGATACCGTGGACTACTTCGAGCAGATCGATGCACCGAAGCGACTGCTCTTTGGTCCGTGGCGTCACACGATGCCACACCGGGGCGTCGAGGAGGCGATCAATTTCCGAGAGCAGGTGGCGGACTGGTTTGACTACTTCCTGAAAGAGGAAGGAGCGGATCCTCTGGATCAACCGACTGTCCAGACGTGGACGGAACTCGATGGAACCGGATCAAACGGCGAGTGGGAAGCGTTGGAAGAGTGGCCTACGCAATCCAGCATGCCAGATGGCTACCGCATGCAACAGTTCGATCTGACTGCTGATGGGGTGGAGCCGACTGCCAACCACGAAGGCGAGGCGCTCGTAACGGAGTACGAGTTTGACCAGACAGTCGGCCTCGAATCCACGATTCCGTATCGGTCGCCCGTTTCGACGCAGGACACGAGTGCCGACGATGCCAGATCGCTCTGCTTCGAAACGGAGCCACTGGAGAATGCAATCAAACTGACGGGGTCAGGGTTGGCGACAGTTCGATTGCAGTCGACATCTGCGGATCCGACAGTGACGGTCCGTCTCGTCGACGTTGCCCCGGACGGAACTGCCCATACCGTTACGGTCGGAGCGCTTCGTGCTAAACGGAGGAACGGCCTCGACGCCGAAGACCCGCTCGAGGAGGGGAGAGAATATGAAATCGAGGTGCCGTTGAATCCGAAGTCACACGTCTTCGATGCCGGTCACAAACTCCGGGTGGCGATCTCCGCGTCGTATTTCCCCTTCACGAAACCGACTGGAGAACATGGCTCGTTCGTCATTCGGTCATCACCCGATAACCCATCACATGTCCAGCTACCAGTTGGGGCTCAAAGGGACACAGATCGGATCGAAATGGCCGACCCTGTCACGTCACCAGCACCAACGCCGCAAACGGACGGTCACTCGGATGTCTCTTGGGAAACCGCCCGGGAGCGGACGACCAATACTGGGAAAGTGACCAAGGACTTCGAGAACACGTTGAACCTTCCGCACGTGCGCATCCATGAGTCCGGCACGTACGAGGCGTCAGTCGAGAGCGACGATCCATCGAGCTGGAACGCGGTCAACGAGCTGACGATGACGATGGAATACGACGAGGAAGTTATGGAGATACACGCTGAGAACCGACTGTCGGAGACGATTCTGGAGATGCAAACAACGATCACACGGGACGACACGGAGCTATTCGACGAGACGTGGACGCGGATAGGGGGTGAGTAAACGGCCCGACTTCTGTCGCTGTCCGGTGAGGACCCAACCCAAGTTTTGGTGTGGTTAAATTTTCAGTTCGAGAGCTACGGTGGTCCAGGGGATTCTGAGTCACATTGGTATGGAAGAAAGTACTGGATTTAGAAAATACTAAATAGGATCAGTATTCTTGTTATGCTATGCCATCTACTGGCAAGGGTGAGGCTTTGCAACGGCGATCGTTCCTGAAAGTTACTGGTGGAGCGGTAACCGCTGGAGCGGGATCCGTTTTAGCAGGCTGTACCACCTCGAGTAACTCAGGTAACACGAGCGAAGATACGGAAACTGCGACGAAGTCAGCCCCCTCCCAGCAGCAACGAGGCGGTGAGCTCGTCGTGGCGATGACGACCGACATCGAAACTCTCCATCCCCACAAGGTCGCCAAAACGACCGACATCACGATGGTCGAAAACCTTGGGAACTCCCTCTACAAGGTAGACAGCAACGGGGAGATCCAACCCGACATCGCGGCGGAGATGCCGGAAATCTCTGATGACGGGATGACCTACACGGTTCCGCTCCGTGAGGGTGTCATGTTTCAGGACCCGTACGACCGCGAACTCACTGCCGAAGACGTAGTTGAAAACTACCACCGTATCCTGGATGAGGAGTACGGCGCGTACGGACGCGGGAACTACGTGGGTATACTGGTCGGTGAGGATATCGATCCACAGAACACGGTGCAGGCGACCGGAGAGTACGAAGTAACGTTTGAACTCGCGGAACCGTACGCTCCGTTCCTGGTCAAGCAGGCGTCGATGTCGGCGTTTGGCTGGTTCACCATCGTGCCGATGGAAGCTGTCGATGAACACGGGCGAGATTTCGGTGCGCTCTCGAACGGCGTTTGGTCAACTGGCCCGTTCAAATACAATCCCGATGAGTCTGTATCGGGGTCCGAATACGTCTTTGACAGAAACCCGAACTATTTCAAGACGGACGAGGAGGGGAACCAGCTTCCATACGTCGACAGGCTTGTCTACAAGCCGATTCCTGAGGCCAGCGTTCGAAACACTCAGATCAAGTCCGGCGACGTACACGTGAGTGAGTCCGTTCCGGCAACGCAGATCAGCTCGGTTCAGAACTCGGATGTCGAGGTCCGTGAAAAGGCAAGCACGGCCCGGATGAGCCAGTGGCTCAATATCGTGAACTACGAGCCCACCTCACAGAAGTCGGTTCGGAAGGCGATGATGCACGCGATGAACCGTGAGGCCATCGTCGAGACGAAGTTCGACGGACACGCCACGGTTTCGGATGGTCTCTTCCCATCTTGGCATTGGGCATACGACGATGAATCTGCCGTTACGTACGATTCCGACGTTGGCAAAGCCGAAAGCCTTCTCTCCGATGCTGGATATGGAGACGGGTTCGAACTGAAGTGTGAACCGGAGAACCAGCCGAAGTACGTCGACGTGGCAACCATTCTCCAGCAGCAGTTCCAGCAGGTTGGTATCGATATGTCAGTCGAGCCTGTTTCGAAGACAGCAGCTTGGGAACCAATTAACAGTGGGCCGGCAAACTCGGATTGGCACTCCCTCATTGGTGATTACACTTGGGGCTTCTCGGCGGACGATTACGCGTACAGCACGTTCCACTCCGACGCGGCGTTCAATTACACCCACTACGCAAATGAGGAGGTGGACGAACTCGTCGAAGAAGCGAGAACGGTAACCGGCCGGGATGAACGGAAAGAGCTATACAGCGAAGTTCAAAACATCGTGACAGATGATATGCCCAAGCTGTTCCAGCTCTGGACGAACGTCATTCAGGGACATCGATCGAACGTTCGGAACTACCGGGTGTGGCCGTCAGCGTATCTCGGACTTGAGGAAGTCTGGGTCGATGGCTGAATGGACTGCGTGGTAAACGAATAGAAACCAACGGCTCAACCACCAATGTCTGGTAACAACCAATTTGTAAACTATCTCATCAAGCGGGTCCTCTTGGGGATTCCAGTTTTACTGGGCGTTTCGATCGGGGTGTTTCTCCTGATCAAGCTGACGCCGGGAGACCCAGTTAACGCGATCCTTCCCACGCAGGCCCGCACTCCGGCGAACGTTGCACAGGTGCGAGCACGGCTTGGGCTAGGTGAACCGCTTCACGTCCAGTACTGGTCGTGGCTCACGAACGCTATCCAAGGTGACCTCGGGTACTCGTACAATTTGGGTCAACCGGTAACCGATCTGATCCTGTCCCGAATCTGGCCAACAGCCCAGTTAGCGCTGATCGCCTTCCTCGTGGCGTTGTTCATCGCAGTCCCATCCGGTGTCGTGAGTGCGGTGTACAAGAATACGTACGTGGATCACATCAGCCGGATCTTCGCGTTCATCGGGATCAGTGTTCCGGCGTTCTGGCTCGGGATCATGATCATCCTGGTGTTTGCGTTATTCTGGCAACAGCTGTTCGGATTCGGATTGATACCAGCAGGTGGTTACGTGGCACCCGGCGACAGTCTCGTCGAATGGATCCAGTACGCCGCTGCACCCGGAATTACGCTGGGAGTTGGGTACGCTGCCTTGACCGCCCGGATGACGCGTTCGACGATGGTTGACGTGTTGAACGAGGAGTACGTCAAGACAGCACGCGCCAAAGGAGTCAAAGAGACGGTTGTCGTATCGGTACACGCGTTCAGAAATGCACTGATTCCGATCGTGACCGTTCTGGGAATCCAGATCGGATTCCTCTTCAACGGGTCAGTCGTCGTTGAACAGGTGTTCCAGTGGCCGGGTCTAGGCCGCCTCCTTTATCAGGCAGTTGTCGCGAAGGACCTGCCGTTGATCCAGGGAATCATCCTGTTCATCGCGACGATCTTCGTCATAGCGAATCTCATCGTGGACCTCCTGTACGCGTACCTCGACCCACGAATAAAGTACGATTAACATGTCCAGCACTACTATCGATAGAACGACGATATCCGAACCGATTCGGGAGCGTTACAGCCAGTTCAGACAGACGTATTACCAGTTGGACACCAGCGCGAGAATTTCGTTCTGGATAGTGTTTGCAATCGTCAACACCGCAATCTTCGCGCCGATACTGGCACCCTACGACCCCGCGGCACTCCACTATGACGCATCACTTCAGGGGCCGTCAGTCGCACATCCACTCGGAGCGGACCTGCTGGGCCGGGACATTCTCTCCCGACTCATCTTCGGAACACGAGCCTCGCTCGCAGTGGGAGTCATCGCCGTTGGGATGGCGATCCTCATCGGTGTCCCGCTCGGGAGCATCGCGGGTTACGTTGGGGGCTGGACTGACGAAGTTATCATGCGATTCATGGACGTCATCATCTCGATCCCGGCATTAGTGTTGGGGCTGGCGATTGTCGGAGCGATCGGGGCCGGTATCGTCAACGTAATTGCGGTCGTCGCAATCGTGTACTCGCCGCAGTACGCCCGTATCATTCGCGGAAGTGTACTCTCGGTGAAGGAGGAGGAGTACGTCGAGGCGGCGAAAAACACGGGGCTCGGAAAGGTCTCGATCCTGGTCAAACATGTCCTGCCGAACTCCTTCACCCCTGTTATTGTCCAGGGGACGTATCACGTGGCAACGGCGATCATCCTGGAAGCATCGCTGTCGTTCCTCGGGCTTGGGGTTCAGCCCCCCCGACCCACCTGGGGAATGATGATCGCAAGCGGAAGACAGTATTTACCCGGTGAATGGTGGATATCAGTGTTCCCGGGTATCGCAATCATGATAACGGTACTTGCATTCAACATACTCGGTGATGGCCTACAGGACGAATTCGATCCGCGGTCGGAGACCGAAACTGGAGGTGGTGCCTGATGGCGTCAACGGGAGATAACACGACTCAGTCCGAGGCCGACCGCGTCACGCAAAACGAAGACGCGTTGCTGTCGGTCCGTGGCCTCGAAGCTAGGTTCGATACGGACGAGGGGCCGGTTCGGGCAGTTGACGGCGTCTCACTCGAGATCGAGGAGGGCGAAATCCTCGGCATTGTCGGGGAAAGCGGGTGTGGAAAGAGTGCCACTTCCCTCTCGATAATGCAACTCCTCGAATCGCCGGGATACGTTCACGGAGGTGAGGTCAAATTCAACGGAATGGATCTCGTGAGCGCATCGACGGAAGAGCTCCGGAATATCCGGGGCAACAATATCTCGATGATATTCCAGGAACCGATGTCGGCTCTTAATCCGGTCTTCGACATCGGGTGGCAGGTCGGAGAACCACTTCGCGTTCACGAGGACATGAGTGAGGCCGCCTCCCGGGAGCGCGCGCTGGAACTGATGAAGAAAGTCGGAATTCCGAGCGCAGAGGACAGGGTTGATTCGTATCCCCATCAGTTCAGCGGTGGAATGGCCCAGCGAGCGATGATCGCGATGGCACTCGCCTGTGAACCGGATCTACTCATCGCGGACGAGCCGACGACGTCACTTGACGTCACGATCGAGTCACAGACCCTCGATCTCATCGAAGAACTCAACGAGCAACGGGACATGGGTGTCCTCCTTGTTACGCACAATCTCGGTGTGGTCGCACAGGTGTGTGACCGGGTCGCCGTCATGTATGCTGGTCGGATCGTCGAATATGGAGATGTCGAAGACATCTTCCACGACCCGCGACACCCCTATACGCAAGGACTTCTCGACTGCGTTCCCGACCCGCGGGAGACGGACGTGTCGCCAACGTCGATCGAAGGAGACGTACCCGATCTCTCCGATCCGCCAGCAGGCTGTAATTTCGCGCCACGGTGTCAGTATGCAACTGAGGAGTGTACACAAACCGATCCACGTATGCAAGAGGTCGGGGATGACCATTACAGCGCCTGTATTTGGGAGGACCCACAATGACTGATGCTCCTCTACTCCGACTCGATGGGCTACAGAAATATTTCTACGAGAATGACGGGCTTTTGACCCGCTTGAGGCCTGATCAAGAGGTAAAGACCGTGCAAGCAGTCGACGGTATCGACTTAGCAGTCAAAGAGGGAGAAACACTCGGGTTGGTCGGCGAGAGCGGCTGTGGTAAGAGTACGCTTGCCCGAGCCCTGTTGCGGCTCATTGAGCCTACGGCCGGCAGTGTCTACTACAGGGGTGACGACATCACGGAATTCAGCGACCGAAGGCTTCGCTCGTTCAGGAGCGATGTACAGATGGTGTTTCAGGACCCCTTCTCGTCGCTCAACCCACGGTACACTGTTCGAGAGACTGTCGTCGAACCGATGCAGGTGCACGACATCGGCGACTCGAGCGAGGACCGTGAACAGCGTGCAAAAGAACTCATCGAGCGGGTCGGTCTCGATAGCGACCATCTCGACCGGTATCCACACGAGTTCAGCGGCGGACAACGGCAGCGCATTTCGATCGCACGGTCGCTCGCGGTAGAGCCACAGCTCATTGTGGCCGACGAACCGGTATCGGCCCTTGACGTAAGTGTCCAGATGCAGATCCTGAATCTTCTCAAGGAACTGCAGGATGAAATGGGGCTCACGATGCTGTTCATCTCACACAACCTCTCTATTATCCGTCAGATCTGCGACCGTGTTGCAGTCATGTACTTGGGTGAGATCGTTGAACGAGCGGAGACGAAGGACCTGTTTGAGGATCCAATGCATCCTTATTCAGAGGTTCTCGTCTCGAGTATCCCGATTCCGGATCCCTCCGTGGACCGCGAAAACATCACGCTTGAGGGGGAAGTCCCGACACCGATAAACCCACCCTCCGGGTGTCAGTTCCATCCCCGGTGCCCGAAAGTGATACCCCCAGACGAATGGTCGCACAGCCAGGAGCTCTGGCGACGGGTACTCCGACTCAAATCCGCGCTAGATAACGGCGATGTTCGTCTCCAAGCGTTCAAATCGGGTACAGGAGACGGCGCTGGGACTACCTCAGAAGACGAAGTGAAGGACGCCATTCTCGAAGAGTACGTGCTTCGGACAAACGTTGATGGATTCGATCCTATTGAGCTCCCGACCGATGTCGAACGGACACTCAACGAAGCACTCGATGGACTGTTCTCCTCTGACGACCCGGCCGAACTCCTGGACCAATCCTACAGTAGTGTCTGTGAAGATTCGGTCCCGGTGGAGTTCGATGACGGTGAGAGTCGGACCGTCAGCTGTCATCTTCATGACGAAGGGCTGAAGCACGGTCAGCAACTGACTACGACTGTGACTGCTGATGAGTACTGAATACACCTACAACGATTCAGTGGGGTCTATTCTCGTTAATGCAGTAGCCGATATAGCGCTAGATCAGAATGCGCTCCTCTCGGACGACACCTCGCGGACCGTCATCTCGGAGGCCTATGAGACAGCACTTAGGCCTGACCAACGTGACCAATTCAAGACGGCACTCCGAGAGGTACAGGCGGACCAACAACAGGCGGAGGTAGACGATATAGTTGATACTAGTATCGCTGAAGTCTCGCAAGCGCTGATCCAAAACGATGTGAAGCTAACCGTGGAACATACGGTTACGATCGAATTCGATCAGCGTGAAGCATGGCTTTATCGCGTTATCCAGAGCGGTGACCCAGTGGGTATAGAAGCTCTCGAGCTCTCTCCGGACGTTCGTCGGGAGATCAAACAAGGCGTCGATTCGTTGAATGCAGCCGATCCAGAGTCCGCTGCTGAACGGTTCACAACTGCTATCGGGAAGGGCACGACGACTGACGACAAGGTTACGTCACGAGTTCTTGCAGCGTGGGCAAATTATCTCGCTGGGGAACCTGAGCGGGCTCTCGACTTCGCTGAGGAAGCACTCCATCTCCATACTGGATCGTTTACAACTCGGCTCGTGATTCTGCTCGCGGACCACAATTCAACCGACCATCAAGAGCAGAACGAGCTCAACTCGAAACTGTACATAAGAACTCAAGCAAATGTCGAAACTGAAGGTGGTATTCAGATCGAAGTCTTTGGGTCCGATACTGGTCGGCAGATTACATCGAATACGGGCTATATTCCGCTATCATGGATCGAAAGCGAAACACGGATCCGGTTTACGCTCTCCGGCTACGTCGACTCATTCCCGGAACTTCACGCCTATTACCTGGCTCTGGGACTCGTCGATGAAGATCGAGGAATCCCGCGAAGCGTTGAGAAAGTCTTTGCCGAGGGCCCGGATTCTGCTGTGAGTACCGAAACGGTCCGATTCGAGACGTAGCGATCCTTAGCGGGTCAGGCGGAACCTCTCTCTGGAAATTCAGTACCTTCACACTATCAGGGATCCATTATTTTTGACTCAGCTTTTCGAAGATGCTCTAGAAAAGTCGTCTTCGACACAGAAAACTCCGAACACATATCTCGGACCGTCGTCTCACGCGGCCATTCGTAATATCCGGCTTGCCGTGCAAAGCTGACTACTTCCTGTTGTTTCGGAGAAAGATTATACTGGATCGGTAAAGGGCCGTGGCTCAACTGTTGGTTACCGGAAATGATCTGGTTGACGGTGATCTCAGCATCAACCTGGTCACGGATCCTATCCAACCGGGCTTCGATTTCGTCTCTGGATTCTTCAATAAATACTGGCCATCGTTCGCCGGTTCCCTGTACGTGAACAGGACTATGATTGATGAATCCCTCTGATATCAACGCGTCTCCGACGCTGTGGCCTGTGTCGTAATCAACGATGATATCCGTCGAAGGGATCCCAAACAGCGACTCGTATTCCAGTTGCTGGCTCGGTAGAATATTCACTGATTGAGTGTACGGTGACTGTTCGACGGAATCTATGAACGACTCAATTTCGTCCGTTTTCTTGTCGAATACCGTAAAGTGCCCTTTTGCAGTACCGTCGGAGATCCGGTGAACACGGTGCATGAGCATTTCTGCGGCTGTTTTGTCGGCAGCATCGATGCCCCAGCAATCCTCATGCCAGACCTGAAGCAAAGCACGGTTACATGACTCTACTGATGCACGGCTCATGATGACAATTAACGAGTCTATCACGATATAAGTATACTGGTCCACCTGACGGCGGTGTTCAGATAAGGCTGAAGGATGAGGCAGTGCGTTTTCTGAGTGCTCTATGCCCGAAAACGACCGCCTCAACGGGTGTTTAGACGATATCAACTTAGAGTTTGTTGAACGAGAAGCGACACCACGACTGCTAATGAAGCTCAGTATTCAGCTGCATCTCGCTGGCTTATCCCTTTCGAATACTGTTTCTGTTCTTGATATATTTGATGTCGAACGGGCACGTTCAACCGTTCACGACTGGGTTCACAAAGCCGATCTACAGCCCGAAGATGGACACAGCCCGGATCACGTCGCAGTTGACGAGACCGTGATCCGACTTAATGACGAGCAATACTGGCTGTACGCCGCAGTCGATCCCAAAACCAACGAATTACTCCATACAACGCTTGAGCCAACCACAAACAAAATGATCGCTCACTCGTTCTTCAGGAAGCTACGCGAGAAACACGACGTTGACGACGCCGTGTTTCTCATCGATGGCTCACTCTCGCTGAAAGACGCCTGTTCACGACACGGCCTCGATTTCCGATACGAAAAACATGGAAATCGGAACAGTGTCGAACGTGTCTTTCGGGAAGTAAAACGACGAACCTCTTCGTTTTCAAACTGTTTTAGCAATGCCGACGCAGACACAGCTGACGACTGGCTCAAATCGTTCAGCTTCGCATGGAATCAGCTAATCTGAACACTACCGTGATTCAGGGGGCATCGCTTTTCAACATACACGAAATTAGTTTCTTAAAGATGTTGTTACAGTGTCAACACAGCCTGATCGAAAAGTGCGCCCATCTATCTAACAGAGGATTCAACGAAGGATAGCTGGAACGTGTCGGAGACTCCGTCGTTTTCCGACAGTGGTCGATACAGGGAAAGCACCTATCGCTCAGCATAAGCAGAGAGACTATCCATTCGTGCCCTGAACGGCCAACACGAATGACCTCAGACGAACCGTCTGTTCACACTGCTCGCAGTTTCGGACCGATACGGATTGTGCCGGCATCAGTCGGTTTGCAACTACTCGGGGTCATACTGGTGTTCATCGGATTTGGTGTTTCATTCCCTGCCGTTTACAGTATCTCAAGTACTGCGATGATTCTCTATGTTGCTCTCGGCAGCATCTTTGTCCTCAGCGGCTTGTACCTCAGTGGAGTTCGCCTTCGATAAGGCCTTTTTATTTCTCAAACCAGCAGAACGATAGCACCAGACGCCGGCGACGGTACTTGCTAGTTGATGCTGCTGCAGTATGTCTCGAGCTGCTTGTTCTGCGATACTTCCTCTGATGCTGAACTCACCTGTCCGAGTCCAGCGACGCCGTTAGATACCGCTTCGTCTGACTCGCGCCCCGTTCAGCCAGAATATCGTACTGCACAAGCTTCCCCAGATGCGTTCGCACCGTGCGGTCCGTCTTCGGATTCTCCGCACGCTCGCAGTATTCCTCATACAGGTCCCGGGGTGGGATGGGTTCGTTCGCCTTGACGATTTCGTACAGCGTCCACTGGAAGTCGGTCAGCCGGTCCATGTGTTCCGACCGGAGCGCGTTGTGTGCTTCGCCGAGAGCCGCCTCGATCATGTCGTCGGTGATCTCAACCGGGCCGTTCTCGGCGCGTGCGTTCTCAACTACGATCCGGAGCATGGAGATAGCGATTCGGGCATCACCATCCGCAACCCTTCCCACGCGTTCGAGCTGGCGTTCGGACACTGCATGGCCCAGCTGCAGCTGGTCGATGCGCTTCCGCAGAATCGACGCCAGCTGGGTCACGCTGTAGCTGTCGAGCTCGATACGGTGGCCGATGCCCACGCGTGACCGCGTTCTCGAATCCATTCCCGCGAACAGCCCTTCGGCCTGATTCGCGATACAGACGAGCGACACCGCAGGCAACTCCTGAAGATCGTAGAGGACGCGCTTGTCCTCCAGCTGGTCGACTTCGTCGAGGATGACGAGACACGGGTGGTCCACCTTCTCGCGAACGGTTGTCAGCCACTCGCTCCGGGGCGTTGACTGGCGGTGGATCGCGGCTCCGTGGAGCAGTTGGGTGGCGACACTGTACTGGAGCCCCGTACGTTCGTACGTTTCCCAGCAGTTGACGTACGCGTCACCGATGTCAGCTTCCTGCTTGAGTTCCCTGACTGCGATGCGTGCGGCCATTGTCTTGCCGACCCCACTCGGGCCGAACAGGAACAGGTTCGGTGGCGTTCGCCCATCGAGAGCGGGTGCGAGCGCGTTGGTAATCTGCGTGAGTTCGTCCGCCCGGTGAACGACAAGATCACGCTCGGGGACCATCTCGTGCGACAGGACATCATGTCGGAGCATGGGTGATCCTCTCCGATGGTGTTCAAAAAGCGAACTGGGGCCGTTTCCCGGTTTCCGGTCTCACCAATCGAACTCATGATAGAGATACGAGCGCATACCCCCGCCTTTCCGTGAGTGACGAGGTTCCGACACTCTATCGGAACCGAGGAGCGAACAGGCGGGGGTCGAGCGGACAACATAGTGTGACAATCCACTATTCTATTGCAGTGGGGATTTCCCACAGTTTAACTTCCACTCTGGATGGCTGAGGTATATGCCTCTCACAACTAAAACGTGGAATACGGCGACGATGGGAGTGGTCACAAAAACCCTCGAGCTGAAGCTTGTGGACCCGAACGTCCACAAGCGACAGAAACTTCGTGAAACGCGGGACGCATATCACCAGGCGCTTCGGGCCGCCTTCAACGCTGGCTGTGAGACACAGTCAGCGGCCAACGACGTGGTTATTGAGTATGACCTGAGCGGCTACGCCAAAAACGCCCTCAAGAAGTACGTTCCACAACTTCACAACAGCTACGACGCTGACGAACTTCACGACGACCACCCGGTGCGGTTCACCAACGAGGGACTGCAACTTGACCACCAGCCACAGAACGCTATCGAGTGGTACATCAAAATCCCACACCACGAGGATTACCACCTCTGGATACCGGCACGCGCTAATCCCGAACAGCGGGAGTGGCTCGAAGCGGTGTACGTAGACGACGCCGAAATGGGTGAAAGTCGGCTGTTCGAGCGAGACGAAACGTGGTATCTCCACGTCACCGCTACCCGCAACGTGGAGGACGAATCTGAAGCATCCTCCGACGAGCGGACGCCGATAGGCGTGGACATTGGAGAAGCGAGTCTCGTTACGGTGTGTCACCGCGACGAGCACGGTTCTCCGGTTCGCCCCCAACTATGGGCCGACGACGGCAAGGCCGTTCGTCGGCTCCGTAAAACCTACTCCACCGCCAAGAGACGCCTTCAGCAGCGTGGCAGTGAGCGAATCGCAGAGTCCTACGGTGAATCGCTGTGGGACCAGATTGACGACGTGTTTCACCGTGTGACCCGTGAGGTCGTGGAGTACGCCGGGTCTGTCGAGAACCCAGTGCTGGTGCTGGAAGACCTGACGTACATCCGTGAGAACATGGACTGCGGCGCGTACATGAACCGACGGTTGCACGGGTGGGGCTTTGCGAAACTCCACGCACAGATTCGCTACAAAGCCGCCGAGAAGGGGATTCCCGTCGAGACGGTGAATCCCCGGAACACATCGAAAGCGTGCCACACCTGCGGTGAACACGGCTCCCGACCACGACAGGCGACGTTCAGATGCTCGAACGACGGTTGTTGGGTCGGTGAGTATCAGGCCGACGTGAACGGGGCGATAAACATTGCAGACCGCTACCGTAGTGGAGAGAGTCACCACCAAAGCGACCGGGCTTCCCGGCAGAAGGCCGGTGACGATGACTCGGCTACGGATGGGGCCTCTTTGACCGGGCCACAAGACAGCCACGCCGATGCTGAAACCCAGCAGACGACGCGTGGAACGTATGCGTCTTGAAACCAACAGGCCGCTACACCCGGCCTGAAATCCCGTGGCGAGATTCCTCCGCGTTCACGCGGAGGAGGAGGTCAATCCGCAACCCCTGAGTCGACTACATAGAACTGAATGGTTCGTTCGATTGCTGCAAACGAGCCTTCGACCACGAGTGTGTAGTGACGGTCGATATCCCGGAGTGCGCGGATACCGTCTAGGATTCGGCAGGCTTTCCGGAGCTGGAGAAGTGCACCTTCCTCGACGTCCAGTCCCGGTTCGATATCGCCGCGACGATTGAACTGGTGGATTACCTTGCTCAACTGCTCGCTGCATGGGTCGTCGTCATTCATCAGTAACGTCCTCCTTGCCCTGCAGGACTACGTCCTTAACCTCCTGCAAGCGTTCCGAATCAACGATCACGATGCCCTCGGTCAGTATTTCGGAGACGTCCTCAGCGTAGCTTCCCGCCGTGTCAACAGCTTCAACGAGTACCTCGAAATTGTATCGCTCTTCGCGGGGCTGGGGTTCAGTTGCTCGCTGTACGGGAAACCGTTCTTCCTCCAGCTCGCTTCCGATTCCCGTTGCAGTTCGCCGTGCCTGGAGGAGTTGGTCACTGTCCTCGACGAGGATCCAGATATCGATGTCGGACCGACGATCCGCCTCGCCCCGAGCGACACTTCCGAATACAAGCAACGCGGAGAAGCCTGGAACTTCGTCCCGTGCCCGTTCGACGAACGTCCGGATCGGGGTTCGAAACTCGTCCTGCGGTATGGAGAAGTACGGGTCCTCGGGAATTGTAACCTGCTCCCGGTTTAAACTGACATCCTTGCTGCGGCCGCCAGTATCCACCCGAACGAGACTGAGTTGCGCGAGTAATTCCACGGCCCGCGTTGTTGTCTTCGTTCCGTTGTCGGTCAGTTCTCGGAGTTGTCGGACGGTGAGCTCCCTGAATGGATTTCGAATCAGCAACACGAGAATGTCCTCCATTGCCCGGTAGCGGAATACTTGCTCTTCCCCGAAGGGGAATGGCACGTTGAGTATAGTTTGTTGGTCACTCTTGGTGTTCATGGACACTCATGGTGTCCAATAGTGCAAAAGTATTACGCTGGGTCACAGCGGCCATCGTCATCGGACGACTCAGCTATCGGTGAAATCGAGACGTTCTCCAAATCAAATTAGTAACAGTTCGATTCTACTGAAGATAGGCGTGATATCACGCACCCGTTTTGGCAGTGGTTGAAGGGTTCAGACAGCCCCTCCAGTGGCAGTCTTAACCAACAGAAGCCGGGATTGGTGGACTGTGTTGGTTAACGTGAACCAGAACAGTGGTTGAGTGAGTTCATGGGCCACCACAACATATCACGATATACCCGGCCGACAGGCGATCACACCATTTTTCAATGCCGTCTGGGCTTTTCTGGCTGCTGCGACACACCGCCGAAAACAGCGCCCACGCAGGATCCCAGTTTCGATGCCTATTGGGCTTTGCTGCCTTCTGTGACCACGAGCGGGATGCCTTCGGGAATCTCGCGTGTGCTGTTTCAATGCCTTTTGGGCTTTGCTGGCTTCTAAGACGGGGACATCGGACTGGCAGCTCCTCGATCTCGACATGTTTCAATGCCGTAGTGGCTTTGCTGAGTCCTGAGACCGCTGGCGGCGACGGCCGGAGCGACTACAGCCAACTGTTTCAATGCCGTAGTGGCTTTGCTGGCTTCTGCGATATCATACCCCGGGCACCGGAGTGTCATCTCCGTCTCGTTTCAATGCCTTTTGGGCTTTGCTGGCTTCTGCGGCGCGCTAACATCCGACCCTGATACCCGGGGTTCTTGTTTCAATTCCTAATGGGCTTTACTGGCTTCTGCGACCGCGGGTTCGAACCAGTCGGGCGACCCGCACTTGGGAGTTTCAATGCCTTTTGGGCTTTGCTGGCTTCTGCGACATTCTCAGGCTGTGCATCCCGGTTGAAGATTTCGTTTCAATGCCGTCTGGGCTTTGCTGGCTTCTGCGACAGCGGCCAGAAGAACCAGCCGGCCGTGCCGAGGATCGGTTTCAATGCCGTTTGGGCTTTGCTGGCTTCTGCGACGCGAGGGGGCTGAAGGTCTTGCCTTTGCAGGCCATGTTGTTTCAATGCCGTTTGGGCTTTGCTGGCTTCTGCGACTTGCCGCAACGATGTTTAGACGGTTCAGAGCCGCCGTGTTTCAATGCCGTCTCGGCTTTTCTGGCTTCTGCGACCTATCACGAAAGCAGTACGTGCCGGCGGTTGCATAAGTTTCAATGCCGTCTCGGCTTTTCTGGCTTCTGCGACATGATCTGGGCGGCCATCAAAGGCGGGGCGTCGTGGCAGTTTCAATGCCGTCTCGGCTTTTCTGGCTTCTGCGACGCTGGGACAGCGCAGACTGCGGTATATACGCAGCATGTTTCAATGCCGTCTCGGCTTTTCTGGCTTCTGCGACCTACACCGACGTGTTCGACGAGGCGATCCCCGACGAGTTTCAATGCCGTCTCGGCTTTTCTGGCTTCTGCGACCGCGCTCGGGAGAAACTCCCCGGGCTGGTGCGCCAAGTTTCAATGCCGTCTCGGCTTTTCTGGCTTCTGCGACCACTCCCCGTCGTGGGGGTGGTGGGTGTCGCAAGTCGTTTCAATGCCGTCTCGGCTTTTCTGGCTTCTGCGACTCGTCGAGATCGAGGCCGTGGACAGCCCCGAGCCGGGGTTTCAATGCCGTCTCGGCTTTTCTGGCTTCTGCGACCCGCGGGCGTGCCGGCCGTCGCCATATGCACGCCGCGTTTCAATGCCGTCTCGGCTTTTCTGGCTTCTGCGACGTAGGCGCGCCGGAGGTATTTTTCGGCATACGAGTTTCAATGCCGTCTCGGCTTTTCTGGCTTCTGCGACGTCGGACCTGAATACGGACCCGTGGCAAATGTACGAGTTTCAATGCCGTCTCGGCTTTTCTGGCTTCTGCGACCCGCCAGCCATGCGGGGATGATGTCGATGGTGGAGTTTCAATGCCGTCTCGGCTTTTTTGGCTTCTGCGACACGTACACGTCGGTGCCGTCGCCCCGCGGGAAGATGAAGTTTCAATGCCGTCTCGGCTTTTCTGGCTTCTGCGACCGTCCTCCGGCCACGCGTCCACGTTCCAGTCGACATAGTTTCAATGCCGTCTCGGCTTTTCTGGCTTCTGCGACATGGCTCGTCGAGACCAACGCCGACGGCGCGACCGTGTTTCAATGCCGTCTCGGCTTTTCTGGCTTCTGCGACTTGGCGCTGTCGGGGTCGCCGATCGCGCCGTCGCCGTCGTTTCAATGCCGTCTCGGCTTTTCTGGCTTCTGCGACCGGGCGTCATCTGGGCTTTCTGGGCGTGGTTCTTGTTTCAATGCCGTCTCGGCTTTTCTGGCTTCTGCGACCCTGTACGACGGCAGCGACGGGTGGTATATGGAACAGTTTCAATGCCGTCTCGGCTTTTCTGGCTTCTGCGACTGAACGCCCCGGCAGGGAGCCGGGACGGTTCGAGCGGTTTCAATGCCGTCTCGGCTTTTCTGGCTTCTGCGACAACATCCGCCAGCTGGTTAACGCTCGGGCAATCGAGTTTCAATGCCGTCTCGGCTTTTCTGGCTTCTGCGACGCGCCGCGACGCTCGCCCGGAGCGCGCCCGATGCGGTGTTTCAATGCCGTCTCGGCTTTTCTGGCTTCTGCGACCGCCGCCACCGCCGCCGTACAGTCCACCACCACCGCCGGTTTCAATGCCGTCTCGGCTTTTCTGGCTTCTGCGACCGTGCTATCTCGGCCGGATCCCCGCCGCCGTTGTCCGTTTCAATGCCGTCTCGGCTTTTCTGGCTTCTGCGACATTGGCATGGACGAGTCAGTGGACATGCCGCAGCTGGGTTTCAATGCCGTCTCGGCTTTTCTGGCTTCTGCGACCAGCGACCCCAGAGACAATCAGGAGAACGGAACCGTTTCAATGCCGTCTCGGCTTTTCTGGCTTCTGCGACGATTGCGAACTCATAGTGCTCTCACTCTCTCGGGAGGTTTCAATGCCGTCTCGGCTTTTCTGGCTTCTGCGACTCAGTTCTTCTTCGTCAGTCATGGGCTTGATTGATTGTTTCAATGCCGTCTCGGCTTTTCTGGCTTCTGCGACCTGGACCTCTCCGACATCGAAGACTGACGACTCCGGCTGTTTCAATGCCGTCTCGGCTTTTCTGGCTTCTGCGACGTGGCGTTACGTGTCCGCGTGGGACGATCGTTCATACAGTTTCAATGCCGTCTCGGCTTTTCTGGCTTCTGCGACGTCCCAGACCATGCACGCCCCGCTTTTCACCGCCGTTTCAATGCCGTCTCGGCTTTTCTGGCTTCTGCGACCATTTCGGTCGGTCCGTCGTAGCTCTGACTCATGTTTGTTTCAATGCCGTCTCGGCTTTTCTGGCTTCTGCGACGGATACCTCGTCGGTCGGTTGGCCGCCGTCCGTCATGTTTCAATGCCGTCTCGGCTTTTCTGGCTTCTGCGACCTCTGGGTCCACCTGTTCCCGCAGTACAGCGACGGGTTTCAATGCCGTCTCGGCTTTTCTGGCTTCTGCGACGAGCCTGCGTGCGCCATCCAGAGCGACGCCAACCTGTTTCAATGCCGTCTCGGCTTTTCTGGCTTCTGCGACGCGTCAGTATTCGCACTGTGGATATTCGCCACACGAACCGTTTCAATGCCGTCTCGGCTTTTCTGGCTTCTGCGACCTGGAAGACCTCCCGATCGGCCTCAATGCCGAACTGTGTTTCAATGCCGTCTCGGCTTTTCTGGCTTCTGCGACTGGACGGTCCGCTTGAGGTCCCCGGATTCGATCGTCTGTTTCAATGCCGTCTCGGCTTTTCTGGCTTCTGCGACTCACGCTCCCGTCGCGTCCCCGCACCTCAAGCGTGTCGTTTCAATGCCGTCTCGGCTTTTCTGGCTTCTGCGACGCGCGAGATACACACACGCGCCGCGTCGCGTGGTTTCAATGCCGTCTCGGCTTTTCTGGCTTCTGCGACGGTTGACGTGTCCGATCCCGCCGAAGATGGTGACTTGTTTCAATGCCGTCTCGGCTTTTCTGGCTTCTGCGACGTAATACGTCGTGGGACGGCTTCGACGACGTGGTACAGTTTCAATGCCGTCTCGGCTTTTCTGGCTTCTGCGACCTGCCGTTTTGTCGACGAGCCGATGCCGGACTGTTTGTTTCAATGCCGTCTCGGCTTTTCTGGCTTCTGCGACGCTGCAGGACTACCCGGAGCTGGCGCACAAAAGCGTGTTTCAATGCCGTCTCGGCTTTTCTGGCTTCTGCGACAGGGGGTGAAAATCACGGGATAGAGGCAATAAAGCTTGTTACTGGCTTGGCTCAGTACCCACGTTTCGTCGACCGGGGCTGTACAGAGATACTAAAAAGGTCCACGAAGACTGGCCGGGCTGGGACGATTATTCCACTTGCTGTAGCAATAGCTCACCGGTGAGCGTCAGCTCTACGAGCTTGGTCTTCCCGGTATGTTCGGTGTCGACGGCATCAACCACGGCCAACTGGTCGACGTGTCGCCCAACAGTGCTCTTGGCCACTGAACTCTCATCTGCCAACTCGGAAATCGAAACAGGCTGGTCAACAGTTGCGAGAAGGCGCAACGTTTCCAGCGATTTCTCCGGTGGACTTGCCGTGATATTCGGTAGCGACCACTCCTCGAACGAGCGATCCAGGTCGCTGAAAAAGAGGACTGTATCGACACAGTCCCGGTGAACCAGCGTTGCGATGGTCAACGGAAGGAGCACATCGCGGGCTCCGCCACCAAGATTGACGATAACGGTACCTTCGGCAGCCTGAATGAGATCACAGCAGGCCAGAATACTATTCTCGATACTACTCACTGGAACGTCTTCCTGCAGAAACGAGACGGAAGGTTCGATCGTATTGACGAACTGTTCGACGCCAGTGAGTGCTTCCGACGCACGCTCATTGTCCGTGCTCTCTGCTGGCCGAACCACGATGACCTCGTCTCCTTCGTCGATCCCGTGTTTCAGGATCGGTCGTGTCACCCGGGCTTCGTCGAAGCCAAGCGTTGAGAGGTACGTCCGCATTGCTGATCTGTGCCGTCCCCACAGGAATAATACCACCGTTGCATCTGACTGCAACTACTGCGCCCGAATGCGACTATTGTCGTATCATGTCAATCAGTCATTTGATTTATTATCCCATCCGCTCAAGCAATCCGATAGGGCCAGCATCACCGCATGATCACCACCAGCAAACTCAATTGAGATGCGCCATATCACAGTCACCGTCCGCCCGACTACACGGTTTCCGGTACCGATCTCGGATGGATACAGTGTCTACAGTTCACTCCTCTCGGCACTGGACGCAGTCGACGAATCCGTCAGCGAACACATTCACGACTCACCGCTCGGAAGCCTGCACTGCAGCGGTCTGCTGGGTGTGTTCGGGGACAGTGACCGGTCCTATCACAAATCGGTCCGACCGAACCAGAGTTACGAGCTAACTCTTGGGGTCGTGGACCCACAGGATCAGGAGATATTCCAGACGCTCGTGCAAGCGCTCGTGCTGGAGGGCGACGAACTCGAATTGACGAACGGAACGCTTCACGTCGAAAGCTTCGAGAGTGAGAACACAACTCGGCAGGAAATTCTGAAGGAGGCTAACGGGTACGACGACCCAGCCATCGAGATCAACTTCCGGACTGCAACCTGCATTGAGGAGGCAGGTGAGGTAACAACCATGTTCCCCTACCGGGTTGCAGTGTTCAACAGCCTCCTTGGAAAATGGAATCAGAGTGCTTCCGAGGAAGTGGAACTCGATATCGGGCGTGAATCTCTCGCTGCTGGCGTTATCGAGAAGCCCGATGAACGCTCGTACGATACTCATAGTGTCCTGGTGAATCGCGTAAAGAACGAGAAGGGAGAAAATCGGAATCGGTTCAAACAGGGTTTTTCCGGCCGTTGTGCGTATGAATTCAAGGATGCTAGTGACTCAGTGGAAAACGCGGTAACTGCTCTAGCGATGTTTGGGGAGTATTCGGGAGTAGGGAGTGCCGTTGCACGAGGCTGTGGAAACATCATTGTGGAGGTGACATCATAATGAACCCAAAAGCTGCTCAAATGGCACACAGCTGGCTCGTAGAGCAAGAGGATTTGTACACTAACGTAATCGATCACGCTGGTGCGTACGATGCGAAGGTTGATTCCTCAGCCAACTCATCGCTGGCGGCCCATATCCTTAATGCGGTAACGGTTGGTGTCAATACGTTCGTCTATAACGCTGTTCGGTCCGATGAAGACGTTACAGAGTATGAGGAGGAGATTCGGGTTCTTGCGGCCGCTCTCGCGCTACACGATACGAACAAGTACGTTCGAGAAGCCTACGGGTTTGACGCCGACGGAAACACTGCAGATGCCTTCGACTACTATTTCGACCCCGAAGATGGTGAGGGCGATGATTTCGGGATTGAGGAATTCCTAGGTGATGGATATCGTGATGATCTTCATTATCTTGTTCAGCGGACCGAAGTCCGTGAAGACACGCGAGAGACACGGGCGACTGATACAGAGTTCCGTGGATTAGAGCGATACTGTCGGATCGGCGACCAGATCGCTTCGGTTGCATTGCGAGGTGGAATTACCGAGGTGGCTGAGAAGCTTGCTACCTATTTCGGTGATGAGGTTCACTATATCGAATTCACGGAGTTAGAACAGCCGGTGTTGAACGACTTGCTCATCAGTACGGTGAAAGAGGTTATAGCTGGAGAGGGTAACTTTGAGACGAAGGGTGTTATAATAGGGAGTACACCGGATGGTGTACTTTATCTTGGTAACTCAATTGAGCGGGAAAAACTCCAGAAGCTGACTTTAAATCGCCTTCCAGAAAGAATCCAAGATGAGTTCACATTTTCCTGTAAGCTTGGATGGAACAAATTCGACTACGATATATTAGCTGAGATAGAGATCCCGATTGGTAGGAAAAAGGATAGGATTCGGGAACAGGCAACTGAACTAATCAAATCGGATGCTGGTGGAACTGAGCCTTTTGAGTTAATCCCAAATGAATTTACTGAATATCTACCGGTACTAATAAAAGCGATATATGAAGATAACCGGAAGGAATATCCTACGGAGGACTTGACAGAAGCCTATGAATCTGTTTACCATTCCATCGAGGGTGGAAAAAGCACGAAGGGTCAAAAAGTAAAGATAAAACTACTAAAATACCTATGTAAAAATTTTGACGAATATAGAGATGATCTTCGGTCTCTACAGGCAGAAATTGGAGAGGAACTTGATGGAGATCTGACGCCAGAGACAGATGCAACAGGCGATATCATAGAGCGGTTTTTCTCTATTACAACGAAATTAAGTCTTGCACCGAAAGATAGAATGTGTTTCCTATGTGGAGCAGAAGCTGATACAAAGTACCAGAAAGGATATGGTATATACCAGACACAAGGGTATTCTCGGCGTGTCTCTCCACATTCCAAATATAAAACAATTTGTGGTGTATGTAACTTAGAATATGCCCTATTTTCACATGTTTGTGGAGAACATGACATTAATACGAGTGAATCTTTAGAGACGGCATATTTCTATTTCAGCGACTTCCTTGGGGATGTTCGAGTTAGAAGACGCCGAATTGGAAATGTTGTCCATGGTGATGCCAACGAACTTGATGACACAAAGGTAACTACGGGCCTCGTTAGTTCACAGTATTTTATTCAACCAATATTCATAAGGGGGGAGAACCACCGGATGGCAGTCATCCGGCAGGTGATGCAGGCTGCCCAGGATGCCGGGATGAAGGTGGTCGTGGGACGACCGTTCACGCGCTTCGAGAGCGCGGATGCGGTCTTCACGGACGAGGAGGCCACCCGACCGCAAGAACTCCTCGGGCTGGATGAAGCGGAACGCTTCGGGCCGCTCCCCGACTTCGTTTCGGAGGATCGGACCGATTCCCATCTCCGCCGCTCGCTCCAGCTGTTCAAAATCATGAGTATGGTTGGACAGGAGGCCAACATGTCCAATCCATACATCCAACTCGACAGGGACACGTTCCACAGTATCGCCGACTTCGCAGTCGTCAATCACGAACACGCAACCCGACTCTCGGACCTCCGGGAGTACTTCGAAACGTACCATCAAGATGCACTTATGGAAATGAGAACCATTGCCGAACGAGGGATCGACCTGTTCGGCAAGCAGTTCGACAGCAAGTACAAGAAAACGAAAGTCTTCCGCGAGGCTATCGACGCGTTCCTCAGCGGAAAGAATCAGCGGATGGAGGATGACGAACTCATCGAGTACGTTGAGAGTCAGGTGTATGCCGTTGCTGAACGTGAGGATTACGCCGGCTACGTCGAAACTGGTGAAGCAGAGGCGTTCGTCGAAGCGATACACACCTATCTGGTGGAGAACGACCTTGACGACCTCAAGAAACTCTCGGACTGGGAAGACGCACTGGTGAACTCGTACTACTACGCCTACGACCAAGCACTTCAGGACCAATAATGACACTCGAATACCCCGACAAAGGCCTCGTCGAATCGCACAGCATCTACAGGAAACGAAAGCCGACGGTGACGTTGATCGTCAAGCGGGACGTGACTGAACCGACGCTGTTCCGGAACTCCAACCACGACCGCGCCGAAACGCAGGAGTTCGGTGACAAACTCCACGCTCAGGTCAACGGTGAGAAATTCACCAGCAAAGAGCGCCTCACTGGACTCGACTTGCTTCGGCGGCTGGACGACGATGGAACGCTCATTGATGACGAATATACGTACAACGAACCAGATGACTTGGCGGATTCCCTGAACGTTGGGACGCTCACCTACGGTCTCGCGGGGACCGGGGACCAGGATTTCGCCATCAAATCCCGGGTCGTGGAGGGCTACACCTATACGACCGACGAATACGACCTGATGAACAAGGAAACCCGGAACGCTGTGTATGAAACCGGGACCATGCAAGATAACGAAGGCGAACAGTCACAGGCACTGTTCGACTTTGTGAAGGTCCAGCCAGGAAACGACCTCGTGCATTTCATCACGCTGGAGGCAGCCACAGGGCCAATGTTGCTCTACACGCTCCACAATATCCTGAATACCGGAAAGTATGGGGCACGAGAGACCCGAACGGGTCGGAATGTCCGCAACGATGTCCTTGGTGTCATTCTCGGGGATCACGATACGTCCCTTTCGACCGGCGAACTGCTAATGGAGTATCACAGTGACGACGATGATTTGGTCGAAAGCCTCAGTGAGTACATTCAGGGGGTTCGCCGTGAGGACTGGGACGTGTACGGGGAGTTCGAGGGTGCCGAAGCTGCCCCGAACTGGCTTGATGACCTGCTGAGCGTGGCTGCCCGTGAAGCCGATGACGCAGATGAGATCATGAAAGAAGAGTTCGGTCGCCTAATGACGGAGGCTCGGGAGAACTTCGAACTGACCGATGAATGAACAGACGTTCGAGGCGACGCTCTACGCGCCCCTCTTCTACTCTAGCTCAGAGGGGCGGGCAATTCGAACCCAACCAACGCTGTCAGCGACTGCACTAATGCACGCACTTGGGTACCGCTACTTCGATATGGAAAAGCGGTACGCCGAATTCGGGGAACACGCTACTACACCTGATTATTCACATCTTCGGGATGCGTCGTTTTTCGTCTCGGACATGCGTCCGGTGGCAGTCGAAACTGATGAGCGAACGTTCCGGAGTACAGACTACCGATCCGAACGGAACTTCACCACGAACGATACTGATCTGGCCAGACAGATTTCTGGTGACAAATCGATTCCGTCGATACTGGAGGACTCCGGAGCGGCCTATCAGACGATCCGCAACTACCTCGGTGTCTCACCGGGATCTACGTTTGAATTCACTATCTGGAGTGAGCAACCCATCCCCGACCGGCCCTTCTTCAGGATGGGTATCAAACAGACCGGTGAATTCCGAGCAGAGGAATCATCACAAAACTCCATTATCCTGAACAAGTACCTGCTCTCGGAGGTGTATGATGTCAGTGAGGAACTGCTCACGGAGCTGATGGAACACTGTGATTCGTTCAAGCGGGGCAATGATCCGAGACTGCAACATTTTGTCGGTTCAGATCCGGAGTTCGTTCGCGATCGGATTATCCCGGAGGTGGTCTGATGGACCAATTCGCAGTTTCTGGTGCCAGCCTTGCGACGGAAGAGCCCAAATACGGACTGACAGACAGTGACTTCCCTGAGGCACGTGCATTTCAGAATGATGTCGTAGAGTGGGTGCATGACGGTGATGCTCCGGTTGCTGCACTTCGTGCCCCGACTGGGGCAGGTAAAACTGCTACCTTCCACGAACTCATAGAGAACCACGATCCTACCCTTCTGGTCTATCCAACGAATGCGCTACTTCGTCAACAGCGTAATCGGTTCACCGACGCTGGTGTCGATGCAGCAGTGTTGAACGGGTCAACACTGGAAGGCCATGGTCACATGCGGACCGAAAACCTGCTTGATTACGTCAATACATTTGCCAGCGACAACGAAGTGGTTCTGACCAACCCTGACATCCTCCAGGCTACGATTCAGGACATGTACCGTGGAGGCCAGGCCATGCGGTTCTTCAACTGGTTTGATGCGATCGTCTACGATGAATTCCACTTCTATGATCCGCTTGCTGCCAGTGGGTTACTCCTACAGATCAAAATCATTTCAGAACGAAGCCCGGACCCACACATTCTACTCGCATCCGCGACTCCGAATGAGGATTTCGTGGACTTCGTTCGGACTCAGCTTCAACTGGATGTCGAGGACATCGAAGCCGAATACGTATCGAACGGCGATCAGTTTCGGTATCCAGTAGACGTTTACCGGCATGAGGAACGACGGATCATGGACGACAGGGAAACCGTTGCTCAACTTCTGCAGGATGAAATTGAAGCTGCGGACCAGTATGAGGAACCTCGTGTCGTGCTCACATTCAATAGTGCCAAAGACAGTAACGACTTTCATGAGTTCCTAGCTGACGAGTACGAGTCAGTATACAAACACGCCGAAAAGGACAATGGATTCGACACGCACGACGAACGCGTTGACCTTGATGAAACAGATTTCTACATCCTGAATACCACCTCCAAGGGTGAGGTTGGTCTTGATTACGATGTGCGGACCCTGATAATGGATACGCCCCATAGCGCGAGTGCGTTCATCCAGCGATTCGGGCGTGCTGGTCGGGCGTCGGAAGCCTCCGTCCACGTCTATGGCTTGGGTCAGAATATTTGTGACTCGGATACTGCGTTCCCTGATTTTGTCGACCAAATCTACACTGGGCTACGAGAGGACCGGATGGAGACCCAGGCACTTGCAGACTTGGTCGGGTTTCGAGGTGCATACGGGATCAAAACCCGAGAGGAGAATTACGGAGGCCTGAACCCCGAGATATACGAGGATCTTGCATCCAATGTCGAAGAGTACGGCCGCTGGCGGCGGTTCATTGAGGACATTGAAACTGAACTTGACGCCCTGCGTGGACTCGGTGGGAAGGTACCGAATGGAGAGCGAGAATCGCTCTTGGAATTCACAAAGGAGTGTTTCAAAACCTTTAGAGGGCTTCGCGGTCGGTCGCTAAAAGCCCAGATCGAATACCCTCGCGGAGATCGGATCGGACTGACAACGTATGACCTCTCCCGAACGCTTCGTGGATACGAGATTGAGGCTGTTCGTGACGATAGCGTCTTTGCCGTTGAACCTGCTGATGAGAACTCTCTCTCCGTCGTAACGGCACGGCTACCGGCCTACGAAACGGAACCGACCAGATACGACGAACCAACGACTGCGATCGAAGACACGCTACAGGAAAAGATCCACCGTCGGATCGATCGCACTTGTCAGGACAACGATTGTGAAGTCTCCATGGATCTCATGCATAGGTTCTTCCAGATCGTCCGGATCACGGAGGCGATCATCCCTCAGCGGATCACGACGGCGACACACGAGATTGAAGTTGACGACAACGGGGATGGACCACCAGATATCAACGCAAACCGTCGGCAAGTATGAGTTCCGAGCTAATCAACGTCTCCGACCTCAACCAGTACGCGTACTGTCCGCGACGGTACTGGTATCTTCACTTCTACGATACGCAAGGTCGAAATTACGAACGTATCGAGGGGAAGACGACCCACGAAAACAAATCGACGCGTGGAGACTGGGTGAATGAACTCTACTTGGAGTCGGAGCAACTGGGGCTGAAAGGCAAAATCGATGTGCTCGATATCGATGACGCACAGCCTGTTCCGGTTGAGCGGAAGCGAGCCGAGAGCGGCGAGTATTACAGGAGCGATGAACTACAGCTTGCTGGCTACTGTCTTCTACTTGAAGAGCATATTGACGAACCAGTTCGAGAGGGGGCGATCTACCTATACGAGACCGACCAGCGAATGCATGTTCCGATCACCGAAGACCATCGTGAGACCGTTCGCCAGCAGGTGAACGCTATCCAGGCGATGTCTATCGATTCGATCCCGTCACTAACCGATAACCCGAAGAAGTGCGAGGCGTGCTCCACCCGTGAGTACTGTATGCCCGAGGAAACGGTGATGCTCGAACCGGAGCAAGCTGAAGGAACCGGATTTGAGGAGGTGATCTCGGAATGAAGGCTGCTGAAGGAATGTTCGACGAATCGGTTGTATTCGTCACCAAACAGGGGACACAGGTACGGACTGACGGCGGCCGGATCGTCGTATGGGACGTAGATGGGGATGACGGTGAACTCGCAAGCTACCCGACCGAAAAACTCGATACGATCAATGTGTTCGGTGGCGTAAATTTCAGTACCCCGTTCGTCGCTGAGGCAAACGAACACGGGATCGTTCTCAACTACTTCACACAGAACGGACAGTACCGTGGCAGTTTCGTTCCTGAACGAAACACGATCGCCGAAGTTCGCCGGGCACAGTATGCGCTCTCGGAGCAAGACGAACTCGAGATAGCTAAAGCAATGATCGCAGGAAAGATCCGGAATGCCCGGACGCTGTTATCCCGAAAAGGTGTACACGGAACGGACGTATTGAAAGATCTCGGAGTCCGGGCAGAAAACGCGAGTAGTAAAGATGACCTGCGTGGAACGGAGGGAGAAGCTGCTGAACGATACTTCGATCGTCTGGACGAGACACTCACGGACGGCTGGACCTTCGAAAAGCGCACGAAGCGACCGCCAGAGGATCACATCAACTCACTACTCTCGCTGACTTACGTGATGGTCAAGAACGAGGTTCTGAGCGGCTTGCGACAGTACAATCTTGATCCGTTTCTGGGGGTTCTGCATGCCGATCGGCACGGCCGGCCGTCCCTTGCACTTGATCTCCAAGAGGAGTTCCGACCGCTATTCTGTGATTCACTCGTAACGAGATTGGTCAACCGCGGTGTGATCACCCACGACGATTTTACAGCGGATAATCACCTTGCAGATGACCCATTCAAAACGTACCTTTCGAAGTTCGACGAGTACATGCAGGAAGAGTTCGTGCATCCGCACTTCGACTACTCCGTGTCTCGACGGAAGGCAATCCGGCAGCAGGTGATCCTACTCCGAAAAGCGATAACAGACGAGATGGATAGCTACCACGCGCTTACTTTCAGCCGATAACATGCGTCTCGCCATTGCCTACGACATCAGTGACGATTCGAATCGACGACGAGTGTATCGAACTCTTCAGCGATACGGTGCCTGGAAACAGTATAGTGTTTTCGAGCTAGATGTCTCCAAAACTGACCGTGTAGAGCTAGAGGACGAACTCAAGAGTCACATCGACCCAACCGACGGAGATAGAATCCGAATCTACCGTCTCTGTGAGTCCTGTGTAGACGACACTACGGACATTGGTGCCTCTCAACCAGATGAACAGTCGAACGTGATCTGAAGACCTCCTTCGTCGACCTTTTTAGTATCTCTGTACGGCCCCGGTCGACGAAGAGTTACCCTTGAGCGAGTCACGTAACAAGCTTTATTGCCTCTATGGCGTGATTTTCACCCCCTGTCGCAGGAGTCAGCAAAGCCACTACGGCATTGAAACTCGTCGGCGGTCTCACTCATCGCTACCACCCAGCGTCGCAGGAGTCAGCAAAGCCACTACGGCATTGAAACAGCATCGCCTCGGGCATCCCCCCAGTCCACCGGTTGGTCGCAGGAGTCAGCAAAGCCACTACGGCATTGAAACACAGCGACACCGGGCTACGAGGCGTTTGAGAGCGTCGCAGGAGTCAGCAAAGCCACTACGGCATTGAAACCGGGCGGCGGCCCCGTCCCACGGCATCAGCGGCCCCGTCGCAGGAGTCAGCAAAGCCACTACGGCATTGAAACGAGGACCTCGTCGTCGCGAGCGTCGCCGGGCTCGAGGTCGCAGGAGTCAGCAAAGCCACTACGGCATTGAAACTCCATCGGACCCGCGAAAGTCGGTCGGATACCGTTTGTCGCAGGAGTCAGCAAAGCCACTACGGCATTGAAACTATTAACATGGGAGTGCTCGACTGGCCCGAGAAGGTCGCAGGAGTCAGCAAAGCCACTACGGCATTGAAACAACCCGGCGGGCGACTACAACTTTCGCGGTGCGGCGTCGCAGGAGTCAGCAAAGCCACTACGGCATTGAAACGGAACTGTCGATCCGCGGCAGCGACAGCGCCACCCGTCGCAGGAGTCAGCAAAGCCACTACGGCATTGAAACGGTTGCATATCGCCAGCATTCGGTCGTTGCCGTCCGGTCGCAGGAGTCAGCAAAGCCACTACGGCATTGAAACTCGTAAGCCCGGGGAGAGCAACCCCGTAAACACGGTAGTCGCAGGAGTCAGCAAAGCCACTACGGCATTGAAACCGCCATGGATCACCCTCAATCGCGGTACGGGAGTGGTCGCAGGAGTCAGCAAAGCCACTACGGCATTGAAACCCCGCTCGATGACTGCGAGAAGCATTCGGATTCGAGTCGCAGGAGTCAGCAAAGCCACTACGGCATTGAAACTGGGTCGGACGCGAGACGGACGACGGCCGTTCGCGTCGCAGGAGTCAGCAAAGCCACTACGGCATTGAAACAGGTAGTCGTAGCAGACCTTCACGGCGTGCTGACGGCGTCGCAGGAGTCAGCAAAGCCACTACGGCATTGAAACCGGGCAACACCTCGGGCCGGCCTTCCACGTCTTCTTGTCGCAGGAGTCAGCAAAGCCACTACGGCATTGAAACTCTAGGAGTTGATCCTCGTCTAGAAACACTCATCCGTCGCAGGAGTCAGCAAAGCCACTACGGCATTGAAACTAGTCGTGGGGCCGGTTCTGGTTGACCGGCGGGACGTCGCAGGAGTCAGCAAAGCCACTACGGCATTGAAACGATTCGATTCGTGCGCCAGTCGAAGATTGTGGCGTTGTCGCAGGAGTCAGCAAAGCCACTACGGCATTGAAACACGGACACGGCGGTCGTCAGCGTTGACGGCGCGGCGTGTCGCAGGAGTCAGCAAAGCCACTACGGCATTGAAACTAGGTTGTCTTAGGCATCGTTCTGAAGTTGCTGGTAGTGTCGCAGGAGTCAGCAAAGCCACTACGGCATTGAAACTTTCGAGTTTTGTCGCTGTTATCAACTGAGTGGTTTGTCGCAGGAGTCAGCAAAGCCACTACGGCATTGAAACTCGAAACGCCTCGTATCCCCGACCCGGAGGCCCGTCGCAGGAGTCAGCAAAGCCACTACGGCATTGAAACATTGTCGTCTCGCCGGGCATGACCGTCTCCTGCTGTCGCAGGAGTCAGCAAAGCCACTACGGCATTGAAACCGGAGTATATCGCCCCCCAGCAAGGCGGAAAGACGTCGCAGGAGTCAGCAAAGCCACTACGGCATTGAAAACCTCCAGCAGACAGTCACTTGCTGTCGCAGGCTGCAGCACCGGGAGATGGTAGTGATAGTCGATAAGCTTGTCTTGGACTAGTTGACCCTTTGTTCTCACATTCGCACCTGGTTAGTGGCTGGGATCGTTCCGGATTACCGGAGATATGTGAACTCAACAATGAGACAATTCCGCTATCTTCAGAATGAGATAGAATAGATATTTTCTGGTTGGGGATGTCTCAGTACCACTTGCTGGGAATTCGCCTGGAACTGGGAGAGTGTACCTTCTCGCTGTTCACTAGCATTCTCCAAACCCACAAAGGTACGCTGGAACGTTTTCCTGTAACCACTCACGCTTTCCATCAGCAGTGCTTCAAACGCTCAAAGGTTCGTCTGGAACCGTTCAGATGGCGGCGATAATCCTCGTCACGCACCTCGTTTCAAACCCACATGGGTGCATCTGGAAATTGTGGGGGGAGTTCCCGCCGACGATGGAGTTCAAGTTTCAAACCCACATGGGTGCATCTGGAAACCGGCCGAATATGGCCGGGTAAGCCACGCTACTGGCCACTCACACTAAGTCATTTTCATCGACCCGCTATCCCCCCAGACACCCGGGAGGTCGATGGAATATTCGCTTCCGGACAGATATCAACAGGTAGTGAGCACTACGTAGTCGTCTCTGCTACCCCCGATAGTTTTTAACCGCCGGATCCGGTCGCTGAGAGTACACGCACTCCAGCGTTAGCATCGTCGCCGTGGACAACTCCTGCCCGGGAGTACCCCCACGTGACGGGTAGCCGTGAGGCGACCTTCAGCGACGTATTTCTCCAGTGATCCAATCCATGAGTATTCAAGCCAGCCGATCGGAGCAGCAGCACCGTTCCAGTAGACAACAGTACGAGCACGCCCCAGAGGAAGTGTTCGAGGAGGCGATCTTGACGGAGAGCACCGTCTGCTCGAACTGCTTCCGTCGGCGACTCAAGCCCGTTGTAGTACTGGTCCCGGTCGAACACGCAGAGAACGACATGACTGCCTTGTCGGCCGATGTAGATCCTGAAACAGCAGATGGGGCTGTCAAATGTACCACGTTCGAACCCACACACGATGCAGGCAGCTGCCACCCGCCGACGGTCGCTGATCAGGCCGACGAACTCGACGTTCCACAGTCCTGGAAACGGGCAACCCCGCCGAAAAAAAGTTTGCAAGTGCGGAGCAGTCGACGATGCGCCACCCGAAGGCCGGCTCTCGAAGGAGGCGGCGCTACGCCACGCACACCGGCTGTCGGACCGGTTCGAGGAACAGGGCGTCGTCCACGACCCGCACACGCTCAAGCGACGCGTGGTGATGTACAAGAAAGTCCCCTGGCTCACGAACTGCACTGACGCGATTTTCCGCCACGCGACCGAGGTCGCTGTCGCCGACGCCCGCGACGTGGAACCGCGGGAGATTCAGAAAGGCGAGAACGGCGACGTGCTGTACGACGAGGAGGGCGACATCGTCTACGCCCATCACGGGGTTGAGGATCTGCTGCAGGTCGACCCGGTGACCCAGCGAACACTCCGGGAGCAGACGTGGCTCAAGCCCATCCTCGTCGACCCGCGACTAAACGCTGCCACGGCACTCTCGAACATCGAACGCGCCCTCCGCGTCGCCGAGAAGGAGTACAAGCGCGGCAACGAGGTTCGACAGACCCGAATGCAGGTCGAGGAACTGATCGAGGACCTCACGAGTGCGTGTGGGTACGACAGCCAGCCGTCGTCGGTCCCGACCGGCGATTCGCTCGGGACCGGGTCGGGAACCGGCACGGGCGTCGGTTCGGCGAGTGGGGGTGACTGACCGTGTCGCTTGACCGCTACGGTGACGACGAAACGCAGGCCCATGTCGCGGAACAAACCGACTCCTCGCTGGTCGTGCGCTTCTTCCAGCGGCTCTCGCCCGATCCGCGGAAGGCCCCCAGTCGGATCGCCAAGATCCTGCTGGGCGTGTTCATCTTCCTCGTGACAGTCGGTATCTGGGGGGCGTTCTACCTGAACGTCGACAGCGGCGGCTCATCGTACTGGATCCTCCGGACGCTCATCGGGGCGTTGCAGCATCCCATCGTGCCGCCGGTCGCGAGCATCGTGGTCTACTACCGTTATAGAAAGTGCGAGGCGAAAACCCACGGCTTTAGCCGTGGGATGAAGCCGACAACTGGGAATCAAACCACGCGACAGTGGCAGGCTGACTCCCCAATACTCAAGAAGTACCGGTTTTACATATAAGATATGGAGGTGCGGCGTACCGTCCCCGTTGCACTCGACGTGGACAGCGACGACGCCGCATTCCTTGAAGACACCGTAGACACCTTCCTCTGGTCAGCGCAATACGTCGTCGATCACGCGTTCGAAGGCGAGTACGTCACCACCAGCAAAACCACGCTCGACGACGAAACCTACGACGACGTGCGAGAGCAAACGGACGGGTTCAACGGTGGCCTCGTACAGGCTGCTCGGAACAAAGCAGCCGAAGCCTGCAAAAGCGTCGTCGCACGCTGGCAGAACGGCAAGAAAGCCAGCAAACCCACCTTCACCAGTCCACACGTCGTTTACGACCACCGCACCGCGACGTTCCACGACGACTACGTGAGTCTCGCCACCACAGACGGACGCATCGAAGCCGACTACATACTACCCAACGAGGACAGCAATACACCGCACTCTGAGTACCTGTTCTCGGACGAATACGAAATCACGGGTGCGGAACTGCACTATCGTGACAGTGACTGGATGCTTCACATCCATTGCAAGAAAGAGGTGGAGTGTAACACGTCGGAACAGGCAGCCACCGAGAACGGAACGGTTCTTGGGGTTGACCTCGGCGTGAACAACCTCGCCGTTACTAGTACGGGCACGTTCTGGACAGGCGACGAGTTCGACCACTGGCGTCAAGAGTACGAGAACCGGCGTGGCTCACTCCAACAATGCGGCACGCGCTGGGCGCACGAGAACATCCAGTCAGTCGGACAGAAAGAGGAAGGTCGGTTCAAGCTCATGATGCATCGAATCGCCAACGAACTCGTCGCTGAAGCCCGTGAGAACGAGTGTATGGTCATCGCGTTCGAGGACTTGACCGACATCCGTGATCGAACTGGTGCGTCGTGGGGACACAAATGGGCGTTCGACCGCCTGTACGACTACGTCGAGTACAAAGCCGAAGAACACGGCATCACAGTCGATCAGGTAGACCCCGAGAACACGTCACGGCGTTGCTCGCACTGCGGGTTCACACACCCCGACAACCGCGACGACGAGAACTTCGAGTGCCTGAAGTGTGGGTATGAGAATCACGCGGATTACAACGCCGCGAAGAACATCGGGTTGCGGTATCTCCGCCGGAACCAAACTGGGGACGGCGGAGGCGCATCCTTGGGTGTGCGCTTGAACAGCGGGACGTTGACCGTGAACGGAGGCTATTCTCCTGCCTCATCCGAGGCCAGAACGGGAGTCCACGCTGAATCCCACCGCTTTAGCGGTGGGTAGCTCAATACCGAGTAGTTTTAGGACAACATCGTCGACGAGGTGCTCAACTGAGGAAGAAACTCGAAACCGAGAACGCTGTCCAGCGGGCTCTGCGGAACCGCGACAGCGTCTTCGAGGTCTGAGATCGCTACCAGACGCTGTAGGTGCCAACTAGCAACTGCCCTGCCTCGCCGGCTTCCCCACTTCCGGGAGACGTCGTCCTCGAGAGCGGATTCCGTGGCGCTCTCGTATATATATCTGTCGGCCAGTTCGCGACCGGCGAACCGTCCGTCGGGGGCTATTCAAACGGCTCCCGAAGGATGAGCTGCAATGGACCACTCAACCTCTCGCTCCGACCGGACGCCCCGACTCGGCGTCCTCGGCGAACTGGCGACTCGACACTCGACCGTCGCGTTCTTCGCGCTCGCGTTTGCGGCCTCGTGGGCACTGTGGGTGCCGGCGGCGACCGGACTCGTGGCGGACTCGCCTGCTCTTGTGAATGGTCTGTTCCTTCTCGGCGCGTTCGGCCCGCCGGTCGCGGCCCTCGCCGTGACGTGGCTGGCCGGCCGCCGCGTGCGGACGTTCCTCGTCGAGGCGCTCGCCCCCCGCGTCTCGCCACGGTGGTACCTCCTCGCGATCGCGCTCCCGGTGGCGTACTTCGCGGTCCCGAACGCCACCGTCTACGCGGCGCTCGGTCGGTCGTTCGACCCGTCTATGCTGCCCGGACGCATCGTCCGTTTTTCGTCGGCGTCGCGGTCGTCACGTTGGTCGGCGGCGGGCAGGAGGAACTCGGCTGGCGCGGGTTCGCCCTCCCGCGGTTGCAAGCCGACTACGGGCCGGTCACAGCGACCGTCGCCGTTGGGGTCGCGTGGGCGTGCTGGCATCTGCCGTTGTTCATGACGACCTGGCGGGCCACGAACGTCCCCTTCGTGGCCTATCTCCCGATGGTCGTCGGGATGGCGTTTTTCTTCACCTGGCTGTACAACGTGTCCGGAAGCGTACTCGTCGTGATGGTCCTCCACGGCGCCCAAAACGCCGCGAATGGTCTCCTCCCGCTCCCCGGGAGCGAGGCGCTGACGGCGCCCTTCCCACTGCCGGTGATAGTCGCCCAGGTGATTGGCGTCTGGATCCCGGTCGCGGTCCTGCTGTGGGTCGTCGGTCCATCGCTCGGATACGACGGTCCGGACCCCGACGGCGAAACCACCGGGGCCGACGAGACAGCGACCGCGTGACCCTCCACACTTACGGGACGGGCGGCCGGAGGGTGACCCGATGAGCGATGAGGACGGGAGTGGCGCCGCGGCGGGCCCGCCCGAGGTCACGGCGGATGTGGCGGACGCCGAGATCGTCTCGCTGCTCGACGACGAGTATGCCCGGGCGTTGTTGGTCGTGGCCTACGACGAGGCCCGCCCGGCCGACGAACTCGCCGAGACGCTCGGCACCGCCCGCTCGACGGTCTACGACCGGCTGTCGCGCCTTAGCGAACACGACCTCGTCGTCGAACACCAAGAGATCGACCCTGACGGCCACCATTACAAAACCTATCGCACCCGGCTTGACCGAGTCGTCATCGAAGTCGCCCCCGACGGCGTCGAGGTGGCCGTCGACCGTGAACCAACTGACCCAGCAGACCGTCTCTCGGCGGCATTCGACACCCTCAGATCATGATACTCAACTCACTCTCGGCGACGGCCGCCGTGCTCGTCATCGGTCTGACCCTCTCGGTGCTGTTGCCGCTTGCGGTGGTCGTCGTGACCGTCCGCGGGTACCGACGCGGCGACGGGAGCAGGCGAGCGCTCCGACTCGCCGCCGGGATCGTCCTCGTCACCGCGGTGCCGACGCTGCTGCGGCTCGCGTTCGGGTCGGTCCTGCCCGGCGGGACCTGGTCTGCGCTCGTCATCCGGCTGACGGAACTCGTTGGCCTGCTGGTCGTCATCGGGGTGATGCACGGTGAGTGAGCATACGTCGACCTCCGCCGGAGCGGACTCCCTCGCCGAACTGGTTGGGCAACTGGGCGGGCCCGTCGAGTATGCGACGGTCGTTGTGACGGCCGCGGTACTGGTCCTGGGTGCGTACGTCGGCTATCAGGCCTACCGGGGGTACCGGCGCAACGACAACCGTGCGGTGCTCTTCCTCGGTGCGGGACTGTTCCTCGCGACCACCGGCCGCCAGCTCGCCTCGATCGGTGCCCTCCTGGCCGTCGGCGAGGTGCCGCTCGTTCTCCTCAGCGTCTTCTTCGGCGTCTCGATTGCCGGACTGGCCTCGGTCCTCTATGCCTTCCTAGGGGCGTGATTCCTTTCCCCAAAACAGAATCCTTTCTCCTGGCGGGCGGTGGCTCCTGTACAGTCACACCTGCCGAAGTGTGCGACGTGTCGTATACGTGCTCTCTACTTACCGATCCCCCTTCATCAGAATTTATTATCCGACGAGGATTTTAATAGAGCCGTCTCGGTATACTTTCCAATAATTCAGACGTTGCAGCTGAGCTGACTGACGGACACCAAGCCAGTTATTCAACGACAGCAGAACAGATTTCGAGTTCGTCGGTAACAGTAATTTTAGCGACGACGTCGTCATACGTGATGCTGATCGTGGCGGAGAACGGATCGTCGGAGCTGACCCAACCGATTACGTCAGGGAGCACCTGCTCTGTCGCTCGCATGCTACTTGCCTCACTGAGCGGAACATCGAGTTCGATCAGCGCCTTCGTCACCTGCGGTTCGAACTGTAGTGCACTGACGATATCGACAGTGATGAACCACGAGCATGTCTCACAGGTCAGCTCCGCAGTCGGTGTCGAGTCCTCATCAAGCCGCTCCCGCGGCACAGTGACGCTGGTAATGCCAGCACACGACGGGCATTGTCCCGTGCGAGCCAGTCCGACGTGGTGCATCATTCGGTCGTAGAGTGCTTTGTAGATCCCCTCTCCTTCGCGGACAGCGAGCCCGTTTTTCGGAAATCGGTACGTAGCTCCCCAGAACAGGTCACAAGCGGGGCATTCGACGGTGAGAAACTCCTGTTCGTACTTCCCTCGGAGCCCGGACCCGCAGTTCGGACAGGACTCCTCAATATCGAAGTCGGTCGGTATCGACTCTGTTGGTCGGTTCGCAATGACTGCCTCGTAGAGTGCGATAGCGCTCGCCGTAGGAACATACCCCTCCGCGATCTCTTCGATGTAGACACCGCGGAGCTTTTCCAGGTGGTAGTTGAACTTCCCGCTGTCTTCCATCTCTGTTGCTGCCATCAGTTCTGCGTACGAGAGCGTGCGCTGCTCCCGTACGTCCGACCGTGAATCCGGATCCACTGGCGAGTATCGCTCGAAAAAAGCGCGCAGAATGTCGAGTCTGATTTCGTGGCCGAGCAGCGCGAACGCCTCCTCCGACGCCACTCCCCCGTGATCACTGTTCGTCATACAGACTCGTTGAACGGTGGGGTCATTGAGTGCTCCCCTCCGCGATGTGTGTGAGTTGTTCTTGTGAATTTGGGCTCACAGAATACTTACACACCTGAATACTCATTTCTTACGCAGTACCTACGGATGTCGAATCAAGCTACATCACCGTCTCTGGGATCGCGTCTCCGCAAGCGAATCCAGTCTATCAGCCCGTTCTCCCTGACGCTGCTAGGGTTAATCGGGGTCCTTGGGAATTTATTCCCCGAGCTTGAGATACTCAAGTTGTTCCACCTGTTCTGGTTTTTCGCACTCTGGCCGTTCTTGTCGATGCTACTCAGCAGCACCAAGCACTCTCTCGGATTCAGCACTGACGACGAGGGGCCGCGAGACTGGCTCGAAATGGACTCCGGATGGCGAGGCCACTTCGCCTTTCTGATCGGTATCCCACTGTCGTTTTTGAATCCACTCCTGTTTCGACAGGACGCGATGCAACTGCTGGGGAGTCTCGTCGCTATCGGGAGACACCGGGGTTCGCTCCCCAATCCAGAAACGCACGACCAGGCCACGAGCTATCGACTGCCCGTTGAGGGGACGTGGACAGTCGTGAACGGGAGTCCGATCAAAGAGTACTCACACTCGTGGTTTCCCGCGACCCAGCGCTACGCCTACGACTTCGTGATCACCGACGAGGAGGGACGGAGCCGTCCAGCAGGCACGGATACGAGCATCGAGAACTACTACTGCTACGACCAACCGGTCCTCGCACCGGCCGACGGCGTCGTCGTCAATGTGCGTGACGATGATCCGGAACTCGGGCGAGCCGGTGGATTTTCTCATCCGCTCAAACGGAGTGTGACCGGGAACGCCGTCACGATCCGCCACGCCGAAAACGAGTACGGCAGTCTCATTCACCTCGTCCCGGGCAGCATCGAGGTCGAACCCGGAGATCGAGTGACGCGCGGCGAGCAGGTCGGCCGGTGTGGGCATTCGGGGAACTCCGCAGAGCCACATCTCCACTTCCAGCTCCAGGATCACCCGACGTTCGAGATCTCGGCGGGATTACCGATCCGGTTCGACGACGTTGACGTGGACACGCCGGGGGTAGATGTTGTTGAAGCGACTGGCTGGACGGAACCGGATGGGTCTGGCCGCTACATTCACGTCGGCCAGCGGGTGTCACATACTACTGACGGTGCGCCGCATCGATCCGAGGACACAGCTGGTCCGTCCGAGGTGACTGCTTCCTCGGGGCTCAGCCGCGTCCGGACGCTTGGCCGGGTCGCTACGGGTGTCTCCATCGGCGGCTTCGTCACCGTGCTCGCGGGGTTTGTCGTGCCGTCGTTACAGACGATTGCACTCGCGCTCGCGGGACTGGCCGGTCTCGGACTCGTGTATCAGGTCGGGCGGGGGCTCGTGAACGGTGATCGAGTCTGTCTCAGGTCTCTCGGAACAGTTTGTGGTGTCGGCGTGGCGGCGGCGTTGACCGGTGGCTTTGCCGCCCTGGATATACTTCCGGCACTTGACTCATCTGGGATCGGAACGGGGATGTTCGTGACTGGGTTCCTGTTGTACATCGCTGTCTGGGAATACGGGCGGCAAGACCTGTTCCGACTGATTGGCGGGGTAACTGACAAATGACCGCATCGCCAATACCGGGCTGTACGTCTACGCGACCGAACGCACTGCGCCGGAATTTTTCGATGACATGGACTTCAGTGCGCTTGGCAGTGACAACTCAGCGTCTACCCGCGGTTTGGAGACCGATTCGGCGGTCCGTGGAACGGGCGAATCTAGCGACTGATTCCGATGAACTGCGGGCTTAGAGACACGATGATCCGACCAACTCACATACCCACGTATGTCCGGCAGGGAATGAAAATCGCGCGGGCGGAGTGGATACGCCATCATCGTGAATTCGGAACTCCACTGACTGGTCGTCCGGTCATACTCGTCATCTTGGTCGGAATCGCCAGCGCTCTCGGGTGGCTCGGGTACTCACTGGGACGCGACCTCATCGCCGGACAGCCGCTTCCAGAGGGCGTGGTAAGTCTCTTTGTCAGTGCTGCGTTCATCTGGATGGTTTGGCGAAGTTCGAAGTACACGCACATTCGGTTCGAGCGCCTGGACCCGAATTTCCTGTTGACGACTGTCCCCGTCAGAACCGCTGCTCTGGGTCTACTGGGGTTCGTCTACGCGCGACTGCTCACTACGCTTGTCGTGCCGACGCTCGGAATCGCAATCGGCACCGCAATCGGACTCCGGTCGCCAACGGTCGTACTCACGATCACTCTCGCAAGTGCGTGCATTGCTTTGCTCGCCGCTGTACTCGGAGCCACCAGTAGACTCGCCGCCCGACTCGTCGCGCTTCGACTCGTGCGAGCACGGTACTATCGAGATCTCCTCATCGTGTTCGGCTGGATTCCGCTCATCTTCGCTGCGATGCTGCTGCAAGAGCTGTCATTCTCGCTTGCCCCGTTGGACGGACTCCTCGGTGCGTTACCGCTGGCATGGTTCGTGGACCTCGCGCTAATCGGCACTCCGAATGACACAGTCAGCTCACCTCGTTACACGCTACGTGTGGTTGCGTTCCTCGGTACCACAGTCCCGATTTTCACGGCCGGGACGACGCTCCTCGCTCGCCAGGTCTGGGAACACGATTCTACCAGTTCGACAGGGATTCGCGGTTCACACTCACTTCTCAAAACAGGGGTGGTCGAGCGATTTGTCGGTGAACGCATCCCGCGAGCGATGTACACCGTCGCTCGGGAGCGATGGCTGATGGAACGCCGAGTTCCACAGGGACTTCTGTCCACGGGCTATGCCCTCCTATTCATGGGCGTGGTTGGATTCCCGGTGGTCGCACTTGCCGGTGGTACAACCAGCCTGCTGGTGTTATTCGCAGTTACGCTCGGCCTCGTTACTGGCGTCGCGTTCAGTTCGGATCCAATCGGCACCGAATATCATGCCTTGCCGATGCTGTTCACGTCGGTCACGGGCCGGCAATTCGTTGGTGGGTCACTCCTCGCTGCGACCGTAGTCGGTATCCCGCTCATCGCCCTTATCATCGTTCCACTTGGCATCGTCGGTCCCGTTGGGTTTGGACAAACGTTCTTGATTGCCCTCCTCGGCGGTGCCGTCTGCACGTGTACCGCGGCGGTCGCCACTATGGTCGGACTGGGCGTCGAGCGGTTCAAATACGCTCCAGTTCCGTTTTTCTTCACCGACGTACCGATTTACGCGGAACTGGGCGCGGCCGCATTCCTTCGTCACGGACTGATTCTTACCATCGGGGTGTTCGTCAGTATACCAGCCTTCCTGGGAACCGCTCCGCCGATCTACGAGGCCATCGCAGCCCAGGGGGTGCCGACCGCCGTCGTCCAAATCGGTGCGCTTCTCCTCACACTGTTGCTTGCCGCTATCCTCACGAGAACCGCATTCAGGGCTGCAGTACACCGGTTCCGAGACTATCAACTCGGGTGACCTCCAGACGATGACCAACAGAACAAACGACATGGCGAGTGCGGATGACCGAGACCCTCGCACCGGAATGGATACGCAACCAGCAATCAGCACGGACGATCTGACGAAGACGTACAGCGACACGACAGCCGTCGATAGCCTCAATCTCACGGTCGAACGGGGAGCAGTGTACGGGTTTCTCGGTCCGAACGGGGCAGGAAAAACGACGACGATCCGAATGCTGACGGCATTGCTGCCATCGACCAGTGGCTCCGGACGCGTCGCGGGGACATCAATCACTAACCGCGAGGCGCTCATCGAACACATCGGCTACCTGCCCGAGTCACCACCGATCCACGGGGAGTTCACCGCCCGCGAGCAACTCGAATACCACGGCGGACTACGCAATATGACTCCAGCCGCCATCGGCGACCGGATCGAAACACTCCTCGCCCGATTCGAGTTGACCGACGCTGCCGACCAGCGAATCGCCACGTACTCGAAAGGGATGCGACAGAAGACCGGGCTAATCCAGGCGATTATGCACGAACCGGAGGTAGTCTTTCTCGACGAACCGACGTCCGGGCTTGATCCGCGTGCCGCCCGAACAGTACGGGAGACGATTACGAACCTCGCTGCCGAGGACACCACCGTGTTCCTATCCACGCACATTCTCCCCGTCGTCGAGGACATTGCGACCAACGTCGGCATCCTCTACGATGGCGACCTCGTCGCGGAGGGGCACCCCAGAGAGCTCACAAGTCGCAAAGCAATCGATGAAGAACAAACGCTCGAAGACGTGTTCCTCGAAGTCACAACCGAAGACGAATACCGAACGGATGAATCCGCCTTGGACTGACATCCTCCCACGGCTAAAGCCGTGGGGTTCCCCCACTGGGGGTTGAACCCACGGATATGGAGGGGTTCGCAGGTTCGTCGTCACGTTGGACGATGACCTGCGTTTCGGGCCGTGCCAGTACGGCCCCCGCCTCGGACAGCGGTTTCGAGAACTTGCCCAAGGCTCGTTTGCCAATATTCAGCGCGCCATTCTTGTCCGCGTTATCGTCCAGTCCACACTCAGGACACTCGAAGCGTCCCTGCGTCTCACGGACACCCTCGCAGGCACAGCGGTTGCACGTTTTCGACGTGTCGTATTCCTCGACCAACTGCACGTCGATGCCCGCATCGTGGGCCTTGTACTCGATGTAGTTGAGCAGGCGGGCAAACGGCATCTTGTGGGTCTTGTCGTTGACGTACCGCCCCTTGTCGTTGTTTTTGCGAATCCCACCGAGGTCGCCCACAACGATGACCGCGTTCCGTTCTTCGGCGTCCTCCACGATTTGGCGAGCAATCTTGTGGAGGCGGTCGTCCACCTTCCGCGCTTCCGCGTCACCGATACGCTCGACCACCTGCTGTCCCTGTCGGGATTTGGATTTGCCGATGGACTTCCGCAGTTGCTTGTAGTGTTCGCGGATACGGCGCACTTCCTCGCCATAGAACGTGGTCTTGCGGTCGGAGAGGAACGCACAAGTAGCGACCCACCGTGCGCCCATGTCGATAGCCAGTACGTCGTCGTACTCGTCTTGGACGGCCACAGACCGCTTGACGACGAGATGGATGTACCAGTCACCGTCACGGCGCACTAGTTCGCTGTCCCGAATATCGCCCTTGCGGACGAGTTGTTCGTCCTTATGCGGGACGTGGGCAGGACACCATATCGAGTTCCCCTGTCCACATTCAGGGTCGTAGACGGGGACGTTCACCCACCACGACGAGAGAACTGTGTCCTCGTCATGGGCCACGTCGAACACGTCGTTGCGAAGGATGACAGGTTGTTCGGTGTCGGGGTTCGGGTCTTTCTGTTGTTGGACTTTCGACGCCTGTTGTTTGGTCGCGGAGTAGAGGTTGGCGTCTCCGCCGTGAACCTCGGTCTGGAACGCCTCGTACTCACGGGTGAGCAGGTCGGCTTTCCTGTTGGTCAGCGAGTGGAGTTTGACCCGCACCGTGGTTGAGACGTTCCGTTGCATGACTACTCACCTGCTTGGGCGTCGATGTACTCCTCGATAACCTCGCTGGATACGTCGTCTGCACTGGAAACGAAGTACGAGCGCGTCCACAGCGACGGCAAGCCGAAGTCGAACTCGTCGCGGAGGTGGCGCGAGGAGTAGCCCTTGACCTGTTGCATGATCTTGTTCGGGGCGAGTGTCGGGTCGCCCGTGATGAACAAGTGGACGTGGTCGGGGCGAATCGCCAACTCCAGTATCTTTAGCCCGAGTTCGTCGGCTTTCTCCTCGATGAGTTCTTCGAGCCGGTCGCGTACCTCGCCCTCAAGCACCGATTTGCGGTACTTCGGACACCAGATGAAGTGGTACTGGAGTTTGTGGACGGTGGTACGCTCCCTGTCGAACCCACGAGGCATCGTCAGTATATAGAAATCACTCACCTAAAGATGTTATGCAAACATCCAACCCCAACCATGGCTATGAGCGTGGAGAGATTCCCAGTTGTCGGCTTCATCCCACCCCTGAAGGGGTGGGCTTTCGCCTCGCTACCGCTGTAATTATATTCAGCAACCTCCTTCTGACAGATACTGGGCAAATCACGTCTTGGACTCCCGCAGCACACTTCTATACTGACCGATTCACCCGGTCCAGCGTGGGAACTTTTTTAGAATCCTGTCTCACGTCAGTCGTTTTGATCGGCCTCTCAGACTGTGGTTGACGAGGTCCAGACTGCGCTTGAGGGAGAGCCGCCGATGCTCTGAGAGGTTCAGCACGACGGCTTGGCCCTCGACGCGGAAGCTAACGTACTCGACTGTGTCTCGGTGGGACTATGTGGGCGGTGCGACTGGGACCGATTCCGAACTGGCTGCAGCTACATTCCCGTTCATTCGTTGCTCCTGGGGGGTTCGGTGACCTCCACACCCCTCTCAGGGGTTAAACAAACAGGACGCCGTAGCGTTCGGCAACGTATTTGGTAGTTGCAACGTATTGACCACATAATTCAGAATGGCGGTACTGGACGATCTCTCGGGGTTCGAGTTCGAGGACGTGATGGAGGACGTGTTCCGGAACCTCGGCTACGAGAACGTCCGCCAGGCCGAGCGGACGGCCGACGAGGGCCGGGACATTATCATGGAGGAAGTCGTCGACGGCACTCGGCGGGGGATTGTCGTCGAATGCAAGCATACGGATACCGTCGGGCGACCAGTCGTCCAGAAGCTCCACTCGGCGATCGCGACGTTCGAGTTCAACGGTCCAAAGCGGGGGATGGTCGTTACCACCGGTCGGTTCACGGGTCCGGCTGAGGAGTACGCGGAGCGCCTCCAGCAGAACGACGACCCCTATCCGATCGAGCTGATCGATGGTGAAGACCTCCGGGAGATCGCAGACGAGGTCGGTCTCGACCTGTACAACGGCCGCATCGAGATCCTCTGTGACGAAACCCTCCGGCCGTACGATCCGGCGACCGATGTCGATGCACCCGTCACGGAGGCGTTCCGCGACATTGAGAACATCGAGGCCGCCGACCTTCCAGAACCGCATTCGGCGGTGACGTTCCGCCCGGTGGTCGCGGTCACCGCGGACACGAACGCCGTCTTCGAGACGTCGGTGGGCGTTATCCACCGGATCAACGACCGGACCCGATTCGTTGCCCACGCCGAACGCGGGCAGCCACAGGTCGTCGACGAGGACGTCGCGACGCTGGTCACCGAGAACCTCCACGCGACGGTCGATCTCGACGCCGAGCAGTTCGGAGAGGTGTTCGACGACGTTGAAGAGCGCCGGTTCGGCCAGACGCAAACGGAGTACAAGGACTGGGCCGTCGAGCGCCTCCAGCAACACCATACGACGACGGTCACCTACACCGGCGACAACAACGTCACGTACAACAAGACCTGCGAGCCGAACCGCTCGGACATCTCCGTGCAGTCGATCGAACCAGTGTACCTCCCCGAAGTTCGGCAGACCACCGACATCCAGGAGTACACCTACCCCTACGAGTACTACGTGGCAGGCCCGTCACGAGTGACCGCCGAAGACGGAATCCACCGCTGCGTCCACTGTGACACGAGCGGCGACGAGACGTACACCTACTGTCCGAACTGCGGGGCCATCGCCTGCTCCAGCCACATCAAAACGGAGCGGCTGGAAGGCGAACCGGTCTGTACGGGCTGTGCGGTGACGGAACGGTTCGCGCTGAAGACGAACTACTTCTACGACGAGGAGAATCTCGAGGCGTTCCGCGAGGAGTACGCCGATATGCCGCTTCACGAGAAGGCGATGGAGAACAAGTGGCTGGCCGGGGGAAGCGTTGTCGCGACGGTGCTGCTCATCGTCGGACTACTCGTCATCGGCGGCATCATCTGAGCGGGCTACGCGTTCACGCCGGCTCAGCGACCATCTCCTCGAGCGCGTGCTCAAGCGGGCCGTGGAACTGCCAGCTAGCCCGCTCGAAGGCTTACTCGGTCGGGCCATCCCAGCGCGGGAAGGCGGAGTGACCACTCACCTTGACGGTCCACTCGGAGGGGTCGTCGAACGGGTTTCGGGTCGGAAGTTCGACGACGTAGAGGTACTCTTCGTCGCCGTGGATGCCGTCGTCCGGATTCTCGACGCCGTGTCCGAGCAGAAACATCGGCTGGTCGAGGTGCTCCATATTGTCCGGGTCGAGGAGGTCTGCTGGCTGTGCTGCGTCGACCGTTCGGTCTGGGTCACCATCCAGATACAGGTCGACCGTCGAGAGCTTGTCGAGGAACATGAACGTCGCCGCCGTGTAGCCCGGTCCGCGTTCGGCACGAGTCGCATCGAGAAGCTCTTTCAGCTGTGCGAGATCCCGGAGGACGCTCCCTGGGTAGCCATCCGAATGTCGGTACACCTGCGCGACGCGATCGGTGCTGTCATCTGTCTCATCGGGCTGTTCGACTCGTTGGACGAATCGGAGTTGACTCCGTGTCGACATCGGTATTCGCCGGCGCGTGTGCGCCGGCACCCATCGCCGGCGCAGGAACAACACCACGCGATCAGTGACTTCTTGTGATCTGCTGTGGTGCCCAGTGATGATCTACCGCTAAACTGGGTGGAGTATTTAAACACATTTTTAGTATAACATTGGACGCAAGCTGATCTCTGCCCTCGTTTCTGATGATGTCAGTTGACGACCCAGCTGAACTGGAAGAACAGGTTGAGAGCGTCCAATTCCCGAGCAAGGGCCTGACGCTTGCCGGGCACCTCTACACACCGGATAATTCATCTTCGACGCCGTCCCCGGCCATCGTGATTGGGCACCAAACGACCGCAGTGAAAGAGCAGGGACCGGCCGAGTATGCCCAGCGGTTGGTCGAACAAGGGTACATTGTGCTCACATTCGACGCGGCCTACCAAGGAGAGAGCGAGGGCGAGCCCCACGGTCTAGAAGATCCGTTCCAGCGCGCAGAGGACTTCCGCAACGCCGTGTCTTACCTAACGACCCGCGAAGAGGCCGATTCCGAACGGATCGGCGTGCTCGGAATCTGCGGATCGGGCGGCTACGTCCCGTTCGCCGCACAGACCGACCACCGGATGAAGGCTGTGGCCACCGTCAGCGCAGTGGACCTTGCGCGATACTTCCGAGAGCCTGATCCCGAAGCATTCCAGGAGATGGTCAAACAGGCAGGCGCGTTGCGTAGCGAGGAGGCCGTCGGTTTCCCCGCTAAGCTGGTCAGTGCGCTGCCTGAACCGGAGGAAGTCGATGACTCGACTCCGCAGACCGTCCGTGAGTTTGTCGACTACTACAAGACGCCCCGCGGCCAGCACCCCCGGTCGACCAACAAGTGGGTGGCCCGCAGCGCCGACCTGCTCGATCAGTTCGACGCGTTCGCCGACATCGACAAGATCGCTCCACGACCCCTGCTGATGATCGCCGGTACTGAAGCATCCACGCTACCCCACAGTGAAGACGCGATCGATCAGGCCGGCGAGAACGCCGAACTCGTCATGCTCGAGGGTGCGACGTACGTTGACCTCTACGACAAGGACGAGTACGTCTCTCCGGCCGTGGAGAAGCTGACCGAATTCTTCGATCAGCATCTGACCAACGCCTAACACGCAGGTGTAACAGTACTGATTCCGGTCAGATTCCTGGGACACTACTCCGATTTCGGGTCGTTATCGCTGCCCCCATCACTGACCCCTACTGGAGTGTGTAGCGGTCTCGCCTACTCTAAGAACGATCCTCTAATCCTTCTCTCCAGAATTTAAGCGCCCGTAGACCGTAGGAGAATACAATGAACATCGTTACTGAATTCGTCATCAGCTCGCCGTCGCTGAACTGGGGACTGGACAGCGACAGCTCGCCCTGCTGTTCGAGGTGCCGTTGGGAATCGTCGAGAGCATAGCTCTCCATCAGAATCGGGTGAGCGACCACCCATTTTTTGATTTGTGGTGAGGATAGAAGGTGATCCGTCGCCCTACTACGGGTGCCCACGGTTGGGGGAGTGAAGGATCCGTTCAGCGTTACAGTTCCAGTTCGGTTGCGGAGTCGACTTCGAACTGGATGATTTCGGGCTCACCGTCGAGCAGGTCGGTGAGCGCGGCCTCGAACTCTTGGAAGTGGTCGGTCCGAGTGTGTGCCTCGAAGGCGGCCTCGTCCTCGTACTGCTCGAAGAATCGCACCACGTTCGGGTCGTTGACGTCGGTCGTTGCCCGGTAGTCGATCATCCCCTCTTCGGCTTGGGACCGTTCGACGAGATCCTCGATCAGGTCGAGTGCTTCCTCGCGCTTTTCGGGCGCAATCGGGAACGAAGCATGAAGTACGATCATCGCACGCTCATCCACAGACGCGCCGCTAAAAAACCTCAGGCATCGGTTGCAGTCGGTTAGCTCCGATAGACAGCGTTCGACCGAATCGAAATCCACACAAAGGGTCCGAGCGGTGAGCTAACCTATGTTGGAGGTGGCGCGGACGTACTCGGAGATGTTCGCCCCCGAACTTTTTGTGCTTCTCTGTAGTCTGCTCGTCGTCGGCTACGAGTGGCGCACGTCGTCGGAGGGTTCTCTCGGGGGGCTCAGTAAGCGTGTCATTGTTGTCGCGTGTGGATGGGGCATCGCATTTGCTATTTATCAGGGGGTTCCACGAGTCGTTGGGACACTTCCGGAGTGGGGAACTAACGCAACGGGAAGTGCAGGATTAGCTATCGGTATACTGGTAATTTGGTTTGGGTGGCGAATATGGGACTGGGGAAGCACTGTGCCCGAATTCGCTCTCCTTCTGGTGGGAGTGACCGTTCCTCACCTCCTCATCACGCCCTTCTGGGACATTTCGAGCCACGTCCTGTATGCGATGACACCAGCTGGCTATCTGTCGCTCGTCGATCGGCGGTTCGTTCCCCTCATAGTCGTGGCGCTCGGGATGGTCGTTGCTCGGCCACTTGCCGAAGCACACACGTGGTTGCAGTCGATCGGCGGTCTCGTCCTCGCACTGGCATTTTTGCTTGCTCTCTCCCGAGTCAGCTCTCGGACGGTCCGACCCTCAGACCATTAGGAGGTGGGGCACCGAAGACGGGCGGCGTCCGGTTCGGGACACGTCTCGGAGAAGAGTAGGATGGCCGGCGCCGACCTTAGCCGGAGTGCCACTCGTCCAGCAGCCGGTCGACGACCTTCCGCTGGGCCGTACGCAGGTGCTGGGTGAACGTCTGTCGCGCAATACCGAGCCGCTCGGCGATCTCGGTCCCGTTCGCGCCCCGCGGCCGATCGAAGTACCCCTCGTGGAAGGCGTGGCGGAGGTATTCGCGTTGCTTGTCGGTGAGGTCGTCGAACGGGTGGGTCGTGACCAGGTCGCTGTCGTCGTCGGTCCAAATCGTCTGCACGGAGACGCCCTCGAACTCGCGTTCGAGGGCCGATCGGAAACCGGAGACCGGCTGCTCCTCGCCGACGCGCCCCCGCACCGTCGCCGTGCCGTCTTCGACGATGGTCCGCTCGAAGCGCACTCCCTGGGAGCCGAGCACCTCCTCGGGCGTTGGTGGCTCGGCAACCACCGCACAGCGGACCGATCCGTCCGACACGTCGACATCATCGACGGTCACGGTGGAAACGTCGGTAGCGGCTGTGGCAACCGCCTCGGGTGAGTGCCCATCGAAGTGACAGAGGTACACCGTCGAGCCGTCGGTCCGGCCGACGACGGACGGACACTCGATCCGGGGAGTACCGGGCAGGGTCCCGGCGAGTGCGAGTAGCGGGACACCCGGATCCGAAACGGTGACCTCCACCCGGACACTCTGGTCGGCTAACAGGGAGCGCTTGCGGTCTAGTGACCGGAGCGCGTAGCCGACGGTCTCGGCGTACTCCTCGACCACACGCGCTTCGTCGGGATCGGGCGGGGTTGAGGAGAGGTACACGCCGAGGGCGCCGCTTTGCACGCCCTCGTACTGAATCGGCGTAGCGATGACGCTCTCGAACCCACAGTTTCGTGCGACTCTTGCCCACTCTGCGGACGCCGCCTTGCCGTCGAGGTCCGAGACGACGACCGTCTCGTTTTCCAAGTTGACTCGCCGGACGGGTTCGCCCTCCTGGAGCCCGTCGGTCGTCGTCACGGCATCCAGATAATCGTCGTGACCGGCGCTCGTTCGGGGACGGATAGTTCCGTCAGGCTCGGCGGTCCCGATCCAGGCCATCGCGTACGCGTCGTCCTCGACGAGACGGCGGCAGAACTGCCGGCAGAGGGCCGCCTCGCTCGCGGTGTCCCGGAGGACGTCGAGGACGGCCGTCTTGGTCCGGCGCTGGCGTTGTAGTGCGCGGTCGGTGCGATAGGTGTGGACCCCGGTCGCGACCTTGCTCGCGAGCACCTCGCCGGCGTCGTCCTCGCCCTTGCGGACGTAGTCGGTTACGCCGCGGCCGATGGCCTCGCTGGCGACGCTCTCGTCGCCCCGGCCGGTAACGAGCACGAACGGACGATCGGGATCCGCTTCGTGAACGGTCGCCAAGAGTTCCAGTCCGTCGCCGTCACCCAGCTGGTAGTCCGAGACGACGCAGTCCGGATCGAGTTCGGCGAACCGCTCCCTGCCCGCCGCGAGACTGTGTGCGAGTTCGACGTCGAAGTCGCCCTCCCGCTCGAGGAGTTCGCCGGTCGCCCACGCCCAGTGCTCGTCGTCGTCGACCAGTAGCACCGTCACCTCCTCCGGTATCACCGCGCTGTCGGTCGACGTGCGAGAGGAGACGGTCATTGTCGGGGGATGGTTCGGCATCGGGATAAACGTGGTACCTGCATAGGGTACCGAGGGCGGTGTCCAGCCGCTCCGGTTCTCGAGCCCCGATAATTATACGGTTTCTCGGTTGAACGATATGATAGAGGACCGAACGGATGACTACGGACGGCCTCGATGCCGATCTCTTCAAGCGGGTCCCCGACGGCGCACTCGCCTCGGATCCCGAAACGGGCGAGATCTTGGCGGTCAACGAGAAGCTCTGTGAACTGCTCGGGGTCGAACAGTCCGCCGTCCGGGGAACGACTCTCTCATCTCACACCGCGACAGGCCACCGGATGTCCGACTCGATAGTCGGCTCCAACCGACTCTCCCAGCCCGACGACGGGCCGGTCCAGTGGACTTGGCCGCTGGAAACGGCCAGCGAAGACGTGTTCCTCCTAGCGGCCCACAGCACCGTGGTGACGGTCGATGACGTCGACGTCGTGTTGACGACGGTCCGGCCGATCAGCGAACGACCGGAGCGAGAAACCGAACTGGCCGAGGCACGAACGCGGTACCGTCGGATACTCGACCACTTATCGGATTACGTGGTGATCCTCTCGGAACCGGGCGTCATCGAGTACGCGTCACCGGGCGTCGAAGAGACGCTCGGATACGCGCCCGACGCGGTCGTCGGTACGGACGCGTTCGAGTACGTGGTACCGGAGGATCGGGAGAGAGTGCGGTCCGCGTTCGTGGACCAACTCGAAACGCCCGGTGCGGAGCATCGGGTCGACTACCGCGTCCGAGCGAGTGACGGGTCGATCAAGTGGACCGAGGCCCGCGGCGGCAACTATCTGGACGACCCGTTGATCGACGGGATCATGGTGACAATCCGTGACGTCACCGAGCGCAAGCAACGCGAGCGGACACTCAGCTACCGCACAGCTCTGTTCGAGGCGGTCACCGAGTCCATCGACGCAGGCGTACTCGTCGTCGGGACCGACCGCGAAATACTCTGGTACAACGCCCAGTTCCGGGAGATGTGGGACCTTCCGAAAGAGGTCCTCAAGAACACAGTCGACAACGAGCGGGCGATCGAGCAGGTGCTCGACACCGTCGTGAATCCGGAGCGCTTCCGGGAGGCAACGGAGGAGCTGTACGAGCCCCCCTACGAGGCGGCACGCACGGAAATCGAACTGATCGACGGACGCTGGTTCGACCGGTACACCGCGCCTGTCGTCGACGAGGACGGCACCCGCTACGGCCTGTTGTCACTCACGCGCGATGTCACTGATCGCAAGCGCTACGAGACGCGCATCGAGACGCAGAATCGTCGGCTGGAGCGGCTGGCGGACGTAATCGCCCACGACATACAGACGCCACTGTCGACGGCCACGAAACTCCTGCAGTTGCTCGAGTTGGAACTGGAAGAGCCGGACGAGTCCGTCGCCGAACCCATCGCACGTCTCGGAGCGACGCTGGACCGCCTCGAGAGCTTTGCCGACCACCTGCCGCGGTTGGCCAGAGAGAGTACGGACGTCGAGACGGCCGTCGAGTGTTCGCTCGCTGATATCGCCGCCGACGCGTGGGCGGTGACCGACACCGGCGACCTCGAACTCGAACTGGGCGGGGACCGGACGTTAGCGGGGGATCCGACCCGTCTTCAGCAACTGTTCGAGAACCTTTTCGGCAACGTTCGCGAGTACGGTGTCGAGCGGGTTCATGGGGAGGCCACCGCGACGACGGTTTGGATCGAACCGACGGAGACGGGCTTTGCCGTCGCCGATGACGGTCCGGGTGTGCCCGAGTCGGTGCGGGACGATATCTTCGAGTACGGCGTGTCGACGGGAGACGGCGCCGGCATCGGTCTCGCAATCGTCCGGACGATCGTCGAGGCCCACGGCTGGTCGATTCGCGTGACCGACGGTCCCAGCGGTGGCGCAAAGTTCGTAGTCGATACGACCTGAGCGGATCACGGTGTGAACTGAGCTGTGCCGGTACCTGCCGTGGAGCAGCCGTAGAGCTATTGATCACTTGTAACTAATTCAACGTATGCTGGTACACAGTTTATAGGGAAGCCTCACAGGAACCGAGGTATGACTCGGAGCGCTGGAAATCAACGGGTACCCCATCCCGGTGTCGAGTGGTCCGAGAGACCTCGTCTCTTGGTCACACGCAAGACGGAGTCTTCCGTACGACCCCACGGCAACTGCCCTGCTCAACGTGTACACTCTACGGATGAGACAGTCGGCCCGAAAAGCGAGTCGCTACCAGTAGCAGACGACCGTGTCCGACAAATTCGAGTCGCACCTCCAGGAGCACACGGTCTGTCCGACCACGAGGGAGCGCTCGCGGCAGTGGCGGAACGACTCGACATCCTCGACATCCGTCGGGAATCGAGTTCCGGCACGCGGGTATCGACACGACCGAGACCGAACCGGGGGTGGGCGGCGTGAAACTCCGGGCGTTTGCGGTGGCAATGCTGATCTGTGTCGCAGTGTTGACGCTGGGCGGTGTGATGACGCCCGCAGCAGCACAGGCCGGGAACACTGCAGTCTCTGCCAATGACGACAGCTACACGGTGACGGCCGGTGAGATACTGACCGTCAACGGACCCGGCGTCCTCGAAAACGATGAGTCTGCGAGTGATATATCGGTGAACCGGACAGTGAGCGGTCCGAGTAACGGCACCCTGACGCTCCACTCCAACGGCTCACTCGAATACACCCCCGATCCCGGGTACACCGGCGAGGACACGTTCACCTACGAGGCCAGCGACGGAAACGGCTCGACCGACACCGCGACGGTGACGGTCACGGTTCGGGAGCCGGTCAACTACTCGGATCTGGCGGTGTCGAACACGACGGTCGTCACGAACGAGTCCGTGGACGTAACGGCGACGGTCACCAACGACGCCTCCAGCTCGCAATCGTACACGGCGGAGTTCGAGCGCAACGGCACGGTCGTCGACACGAAATCCGGAGTGCTGGCGTCCGGTCCCGGGGTCAACACGACCGTGACGTTCAGGACGAGTTTCTTGGACGCGGGCACTTACAACGTCACTATCAACGACCTCCCCGCGAAGACGATCACGGTCGAGGACCCGATCACCTACTCGGGTCTGACAGTGTCGACCCCGACCGTCGCCCCAAACGAGTCCGTCGATGTCTCGGCGACGGTCACGAACGACGCCCCCAACTCACGGTCGTTCACGGCGGAACTCGAGCGTGACGGCACGGTCGTCGACACGGAGACGGGAACGCTCGCCGCCGGCGCCGACACGCAGGTCACCTTCTCCACGAGTTTCTCCGAAGCGGGAACCTACGACGTGACGATATCGAACCTCACGGCGACGAGCGTCGTCGTCGACGACACGCTCATCCCCGGCTGCCGGGTCGTCGACGACTCCGGCCACTACACCCTCGACGGCGACATCGCGGAGAACGCGACCGACGGTTGTATCGAGGTGACCGCCAGCGACGTGGTCATCGACGGACAGGGTCACACCCTCGACGGCGTGGACGAGACAACGGGCATCGGCGTAGCTGTCACCGGCTCCGGGCTCTCCAACGTCACGGTGCGGAACCTGACCGTGACCGGCTTCGACTCCGGCGTGAAAGTCGTGGACGCGGCCGGCGTCACGCTGCGGAACGTCACCGCAAACCTCAACGGCAACGACGGAGTCCACCTCGACGGCGTGGACGACGCGACGATCGTCGACGCTGACCTCTCGAACAACTACAGACAGGGTATCTGGACCGAATCCGTGAGTACGTCCCTCGTCGTCCGGAGCAGCACCATCTCCTCGAACGGGGAGGGTGGGGGCGGGTACTCCGGGGTGTACGTCGGCTTCAGCAGCGCCGACGTCACTGTCGAGAACAGCACCATCGACGCGAACCCGGGCGAGGGCATCGGCGTGTTCGATACCACGGGGGTGGCCATCCGGAACAACACGATTTCGAGCAACGGCGGCCCCGGTGTGGTGGTGACCGACGGAGCCGCCGACGCCACCGTGGCCGACAACGACCTCACCGCGAACCAGCTGGGAATTCAGGTCGGCAGCGCCATCGGCGGCGGCTTCACCAGCGCCGACGACGCCACACTCTCGAACAACACCGTCTCCGGCAGTGCGAACGAGGGTATCCAAGTCCTCGGTTCCGACGATATCACGGTCTCGGGCAACGACGTGACGAACGTCGGAACCGGGACGTCCGTGCCGCCGCCGTTCGCCATCAACGTCACGGCCTCGAACGGGGCCACCGTGGAAGCCAACACCGTCGAGAACAATCCCTTCGGTGGCATCTACCTGCTCGGCTCCGCCGACGGGAACGTCCGCGGCAACGATGTCAGCGACGGGCAGTACGGTCTCATCACCGAGGACGCCACCGACGCGACGGTCGAGGACAACACCGTCGCCGAGAACACCTACGACGGCATCGCCGTCATCGGCGGCAGCGACGCCGTCGTCGAGAGCAACACCGCGACGGGCAACGAGTGGGGACTGTTTCTCGCAGTAACGGAGAACGTCACGGCGGTCGGAAACGACGTCTCCGGGAACGTCAACGGCACGGCCCTCGACGCGGCGACGGACGTCACGCTGACCGACACCGAGGCGACGGGCAACACGGACTGGGCGATCTACGCCGAGAACGGTTCGACGGTCGCCGCGGCGACGAACTACACGATCGTCGACGGCGGCTCCCTGAACTTCTCGGCGCACGACATCGGGGTCAGTCGGGACGCGTCGCCGCCCGCACTGCCCGCGTGGAAGGCGCAATTCGGCCCGTATTTGTACGCTGACAACACCGCCGCCGACGGCTGGCTGAACCTCACCGTCGGCTACGACGGCTCGGCGCTGTCCACGGGCCAGAACGAGTCGACGATGCGGCTCTGGCGACACGACGGTAGCTGGGCCGACGATGTCGGCGGGACGAACGCAGTTGATGAATTCGACGACACCGTCACCGCCAACGTCACCGACTTCAGCACGTTCGCCCTGCTGGCCGACGAGGAGCCGGTGATGAACCTCTCGACCGACGAGTACGACTTCGGAGACCAGCACCTCGACGACTCCAACGACACCGCCAGTGTACCCGTCACCAACGACGGCGCCGCGCCGCTGAACGTCACCGGCGTCGGCATCACGGGCGACAACGCAAGCGAGTTCGCCACACCGGCGATTATCGAAAACATCACGATTCAGCCCGGCGACACCGACGAGATCGATGTCGAGTTCGGACCATCCGCGCGCGGCACGAAGAACGCGACCCTCGTGATTGCCCACGACGCCAGCGACGAGTTCTCGAACGTCTCGGTGTCCGGCACCGGCGTCGCCCCCGACGTGAACGTGACGTCGACCACGCCGGTCGAGTTCGGAGACATTCCCATCGGCGAGCTGTCCGGAACGAGGACGGTCACGATCGAGAACAACGGGACGGCCCCGCTCAACCTCATCGACGCGGAAATCCGGGGACCGGACAGCCCCTCGTTCGACTTTTCGCCCGGCGAGCCGACGCCGTATCTCCTCCGGCCGGGGCAATCGCGCACAGCCGAGGTCGAGTTCCAGCCGCTGTCGGCAGGCGACAAGACCGCCTACCTCGACGTCACCACCAACTCCACCGAGCACCCCCAGGTCAACGTCACGCTGGCCGGGACGGGCGTCGACACGACGCCGCCGACGCTCTCTGACGTGACTATCGCCGACGACGACGGCGACGGCTACGTCAACGGCACCGATAGCCTGTCGATTCAGGCGGACGCGTCGGACGCCGAAACAGGCATCGCCGCGGTCGCGGTGAACGCGTCGTCGCTCGGGGCCGGGAACTTCAGCTTCGACGGGGACGAGTTACCAATCGACATCTCCCCTTCGGTCGACTCGGCGGAGGCAGATGGGGAGGGACCACACGCGGTCACGGTGACCGCGACCGACGAGGCCGGCAACCCGGTCTCCGAGAACGCTACCATCTCCCTCGACACGACGCCCCCGACGGCGACCATCACGAAACCGACTGAGGGCACGGTGCTGAACGACTCCGATCCGCGCATGGAAGGGACCACGACGGACGAGATCTCCGGCGTGGGTGCCACGAACCTCGATATTCACTACGGGGACGCCTGGGAGGGCACCGGAATCGTCAACGAGAGCACCGGCCACTGGGAAGCCGTGCCCATCGTCGGCGGCCTCGCCGACGGTGAGTACACGCTCACAGCGCAGCCAGTCGACAACGCCAGCAACGTCGGTTCGGTCGAGACGGTGAACGTCACCGTCGACACGACGCCGCCGACGATCTCGGACGCGATGCTCACCACGGACGCGGGTGGTGCGTATCTCACCGACGGCGACCAGGTGACGGTATCGGCCACTGTCACCGACGCGACGACGAACGTCGAGAGCGTGACGGCAAACGCCTCGGCGTTCGGGGCGGGGACAATCGATCTCACCGACGGTGACGGGAACGGCAACTACACGGCGACGTTCACCGTCGATGGGGCGGCAGCCGAGAGCGAGAGTTACGCCCTGTTCGTGAACGCCACGGACACCGCCGGCAATGAGAACGCCTCGACGACTAACACCCTCGCCCTCGACGTGGACGCACCCACTATCGAGGCTGCGACGCTGACCGATGCCACCGACGGCAACGGTGTGGTGAACGCCAGCGACCAGATCACTGTCGAGGCGATCGTCACCGATCCGGAGAGCGGCGTGGCGAACGTGACGGCGGATGCCTCGGCCTTCGGCGCGGGGACGGTCGAACTGACCGACGGGAACGACGACGACACCTACGACGCCACGGTCGCGGTGGACGAGGGTGCGGCCGACCCCGACGGTAACTACTCGGTTTCGGTGACAGCCGTCGACGGTGTGGACCTCTCGAACGAGACGGCGACGAACGCGCTCGTCCTCGACACGACCGACCCGACGCTCACCGTCACGCATCCGGACGAAGGAGCGGTGCTGAACGACTCCGACCCGCGGATGGAAGGGGACGTTACGGACGCACTCTCCGGTGCGGTGACCGTCGATGTTTACTATGGATCCGCGTGGGAGCGCGAGGCGGTCATCAACCACAGCACCGGTCACTGGGAGACTCCACCCATGGTTGGGGGCCTCAACGACGGCGAGTACACGCTTACGGCCCAGCCAACCGACAACGCAGGCAACGTCGGTCGGAACGAGACGATCAACGTCACCGTCGACACGACGCAGCCGACGGTTTCGGACGCGACGGTCACGACTGACGCTGGCGGCGCGTACATCACCGGCGGTGACGAGGTCACCGTCTCCGCGAACGTCACCGACGCGACGACGAACGTCGAGAGCGTGACGACGAACGCTTCGGCCTTCGGCGCAGGGACGGTCGACCTGACCCACTGGAACGGTGACAGCTACACGGCGACGTTCACCGTGGACGCCTCGGCCGCCGAAAACGGAACCCATTCGCTCGACGTGACCGCGACCGACGAGGCCGGCAACGGAAACGCCAGTACGACCAACAGCCTGTCCGTCGACACCAGTGCGCCAACCGTCGAGAACGCCACCCTGACCGACGCCAAGAACGGCGACGGTGCGGTGAACGCCACCGACGAAGTGGGTATCGAGGTGACCGTCACCGATGCCGACAGCGGCGTGGAGAACGTGACGGCGGACGTGTCGGCCTTCGGTGCGGGAACGGTCACCCTCACCGACGGCAACGGTGACGACACGTACGGAGCCACGGTCAGTGTAGACGGAAGCGTGGCGGCCGTGGACGGCAACCACTCCGTGACGGTGACGGCCGAGGACAAGGTGGACCTCTCGAACGAGACGGCGACGAACGTGCTCGCTCTCGACACGACCGGCCCGACGGTGACTATCACGACCCCGACGGACGGGGCCGTGCTGAACACGTCCACGCTCGCACAGCGAGCGACTGCGGACGACGCGACGTCGGGCGTGGCCCTCGTGGAGTTCGACTGGGGCGACGGCTGGACGGATGGCCACCAGGTTGGGGATCACTGGGAGTATCCGACGCCGGAGACCCCAACTCCGGTGGTTCTGCCGGACGGTTCCCACACCGTCACGGCGCGAGCGACCGACGAGGCCGGAAACGTCGGTCCGGCCGAGACTGTGAACGTCACCGTCGATACGACCGATCCCGTGGTCGAGGATACTGCGCTCGGCCGCGAGGACGGGCTCTCCCCGGACGCGACCGTCGACGTGTCGGTCAACGCTTCCGATCCGACCACCGCAATCGAGGCGGTCACGGTCGACGGTGACGCACTCACCCGGGACGGTACCTGGTGGAACGGCACCGTCCGGGCCAGTCAGTGGCTCGGCACCTACTCGGCGAACGTGACAGTCACCGACGAGGCGGGCAACGCCGTCGGGCGGGCGCTGAACTACACCGTCGGAACCGAACACCCCCTCGAGGAGCGGGACAGTGAGACGGTTCACGCCGAACCGAACGACGGCAGCGTTCAGGAGGTTGCCATCACGCTCGACGGGGAGTCGTCCGACGCCGTCGACAACGAGACGGTGCTGGTCGGAACACCCGAATCGAATCCGGTTGCGGACGCTCCCGGGGGAGACGGAACGACCCCTCTCCAGTTCTTCCAGGCTAACACCACCATCGATAACGCGAATATCGAGGAGGGCGTCCTGAACGTGAGCGTTTCACGCGACCGCATCGACCGCCGGTACATCGTCCCGGAGAACCTGTCGTTCTGGGTGTACGACACCGATGCGGGAACGTGGATGAACGAGAGCGTCACGGGGGAGTTCGTCGCCGAGAACGGCAGCCACCGATTCTACGAGGTGACCGTCCCGCACTTCTCGACGTTCGCGATCTCCGGCGAGATGGAATCGACAGCACCAACTGTCACCCTTCGGTCGCCTGGTGACGGGGCGACGGTCGACTCCTCGTCCGTGACTATCACTGCCGATTACAGCGACGACTACGCAGGTATCGACACCGGGAACGTCACCATGCAGGTCGACGGAGACACGGTCACCGACGCGGCGACGGTTACCCCGACCGAGATAACGTACGACACGACCGGGCTGGACGAGGGGCAACACGTCGTCACGCTCATCGTCCCCGACTCCGCCGGCAATACGAACACCGAGGAGTGGTCGTTCACCGTCGAGACATCGACCAACATACCGGCCGACACGCCGTCCGACGGAGGCGTTGTCGATAACAGCGATAGCGACGGTGACGGCTCCGACGATACCGGGGGCGATGCTGACGACAGCGACGACGGTCCCACCGTGACGCTTCGGGATGTGAACGTCTCCCGGACGACAGTCGAAACGGGGGAGACCGTCACTGTGAACGCCACGCTCGCTACGGACGGTACCCGGACCACCAACGACACCATAGCCCTCCGTGTCAACGGCGTTCCCGTTCGGAACGAAACGCTCAGTGTACCGGCCGAGGGGACCCGGACCGTCACGCTGACCCATTCCTTCGACGACCCCGGTGAGTACGCCCTCGCCATCGGCAACGAGTCGGTCGGCCCGGTCACCGTCGAAGCGGACCGAACCACGACGACTGAACCCACAGACCGATCCGATGAGACCACGGACACAGCGGACGACGAGACGAACACTGATTCCGGGATGTCCCCAACCGAGCGGACCACCGGCAGGAGCACCCCCGGATTCGGTGTCATCGTCGCGTTGCTTTCGCTGCTGGCGGCTGCACTCCTCGCGCTCCGACGGCACTGATCGAATCTGTCATCGTCGCAGACGATGATCTATATGCTGGGGATCTGCTCCCTGAGATTCAAACTAGGTAGCAAGGCAAATTCCCCGCCCCACCGTGGGCGGGGAGGAAGCCGACGCCCGCTGCCACAAGCCCACCGACTACTGAGTACCTTTACTATCTATCGAAACTCGTGGCGGACAGCTACCTAAGGCGCACCGCAATTATCCCCCCCATCCTCACCCGCGATCAGAAGCAACTGCTCGATGCCACCATCAACGAGTGGCAAACTGCCTGCTACACCAGCAGCCAGATCGGATGAGAACACGGTGAAACGCGGAAAACGTACCTCCAAGACCTCGCCTACGACGAGGCGTGACGAACTGGAGAGTCAACTCACGGAACTGAAGGAGCAACAGGAAGCGTTGGCTGCGGAGTACGACGTCAGTTCTCTCGATGAGTTCAGAGAACGACTCGCGGACGAGGAGTTCTCGGCTGGGCTGTCGCTTTTCTGGGCGACTGCAGCCATTGGATCATTAACATCATCCGGAAGAATTTCGTCGACGATTTCGTCGGCATTCAAAGAAGGCTCATCATCGGTTGGCATATACTGTAATTGCAGATATCAAGGGACAAAACGATCCCGGCGAGAAGAGCGAGAATGCCGAGAATAAAGCTATAGATTGCCCATTGACTGAACTTCGCCCGTTCGGTGATGACTTGGTCAGCCTCCTCGATCCATTTAGCCTATCCACGATATGTGACCTGAAGGTGATACTGGGTCTCGGAGAAATTATTCTCGATAGTATCCTCTGCAAGGGACTTTTGTGGGCCTGTTTTGACGGGCTTATTCCGGAATGCTATACCGGCGAGGAGTATCGAACAAACGAAAGCAGATACCGATATCAGTGACCCCCTATTCAGGTATTCAGAAAGTGTGATTTGTGATGCGACAGAAGCGAGTATAGTGAGAACAAGCCCATTCAGCTGAATGATGCGGGTGGCCTTAGTCGATAGTTCACCAACGTTTGTAAGCGATTCTTGGTGTGTACGCTGGAGATCATCTCGAAGTAATTTGAGTGTTTCTGGATTCAAATCAGGGGTATCTGAGCCAGTCTCTGAATCAGAATCTGCAGTTGCGTTTTTCGAATCCGTTTTCTCAGTCGTCATAGGGGAAAATTTAAACGGAAGGTAATCAATATCGGCGGATATGAAGAGCTCCCTCACCCGTCAGTAGATAGCTCAGCTTGCGAATCAATCTCGTTGAGTGCCTCTGTAGCGACATCACCTAATTCACCCGCCTCAATATGCGAATATCGTTCACGAACCATTTCCTCAGAGTTGTCGAGATATCGAGCTGCGACCGTGTACCCGAAGGCCCGGACGAGGACCTCACCCATCCCACGTCGACCTCCGTGGGGGCGAGATAGTCGTGCTTCGGATGGGCGATGTCGATATCCGCTTCCTCTGAAAGTCGCTGGAGGATCGACCGGGCACCATCGGTCGTGATCGACGGGGGTCGCACATCCTCGTCAAGCGCCAACAGAAGGTCACGAGCGTACTCGTTACGCCGCTTGTCGATTACATCCGGCTGATCGCCTCGCTCGCTCAGCTCGTCTTGTACGAGCGTCGCCAGCGTCCGTTGGTCGAACGTCGGAAACACCGGCCAGCGCTCCGTCGGTGGGTCCAGCAGCTGGCGGTAGCTCCGCAGCGGCGAAATCACCGGGTCAGGGTGGCTCGCTGCGTCCCATTGCTGTTTCTTTCGGTAGACGTCCATACTCCCGTCATCGAGCGAGAGGTCCTCCCAGCGGACGCCGCGCCGGCGCGGATCGTTTGGATCCCGGAGGAGTTCCCCAACGCGGACAGCTGTGTACGCGAGGACGAACACCAGAGCTCGGTCACGAGCCGCCTTCAGCGCCGCGTAGCGCGCTCGCTGCTTCTCGAGGGGGGCAGTCTCCTCTGGAAGTGTCGTGTACGCCTCGACGGCGTCGCGTGCACGTTCGTCGACGTGGCGGGTGAGGGCGTGGCGCTGTTCTGACGTCCAGGCCTGCTGGTCGCCGGGCTTGCGGCCGTCGTCTTCCGGCAGCGGCGCCATCGCACTCGCCCGCTGGGCGTAGTGCGCCTCTAGATACCCCTCGTTGACACACCACACGCACCACGCAGAGATATAGCGGTCATAGGTTTGTACCGTGTTCTGCTTGAGTCCCCGACTCCACTGAGATGTCGGGCGTACTCCCGGAACACGCGTTCGTCGAGGTCGTCGAAAGTCGGCTCCCGGTCGACGTCGTCAGGGACGATGCCGGTCCAGTCGTCGCCCTGGTCGCCGGCGGCCCACTCAGCGAATCGCTCCAGCTCGCGCGCAGCGTTGCGTCGATAGTTCCCGCTGTCGCCACCGCGGCCTTTCCCCTTGTCCTGGAGGTAGCGCTCGAAGGAACTCGCGAGAGACTGATCGGTGCGTTCTCGGGGTGTCATAATTCTTCGTTCTCGTACTGGTAGGTCGGACGAACGTCCTTGAGGAGCTCTTCGACGATTTCCCAGAGAATCAGGGAGGGAGTCTCGTGTTCGAATGTGATCCCCCAGCGGTCCTCTGTATCGGCGACTGAGTACTGGAAATGCGTCCGTCCCAGATCGGGATGGTCTCCGTCCTGGTGCCAGCCGGCGTGAAAGCCCGTGTTCGGGTCGGTGTAATTGATGCGGAACCAATCGTGTGGGTCCTGTCGATACCACTTGACGGACAGTTCCGGCGAATCAGGGCCTGTCGGGGGATCCAGGCGGGCCGGATCGAAGATCGCCCGCAACTGCTTGGCCTCGATATCGTCAGGAGCGTACTCGACTGCCGAAATCTGTGGCACTCGGTCAAGGACGTCTCGCTTCAGTTGGGCGTAGAGGTTCGCGTTCGGATCACCACCTGGATGTGGGACCGACATCCGTTAGCTGCTGGCCTCACCGGGTTCTGTCGTCGGCGTGAGAAAGTCCCATTCGCGGATGGCGAAGCCGACGATTTCGATGCGCCGTTGGAGGTGTTCCCACTCGTGGGCGATTTTACGGCGTCTGTCTTCTTCGTCGGCGTCGAGACCCTCCTCGGCGAGCGTTCCGCGAAGCTGGTTCGGTGACTCAACGTCGAATTCGTCCTCCCAGTCGCGGATCTGCGCCTTCATGTCGGCGAGACGGTCCGTGAGCTCCTCGACAGTGTGTCCGCTGTCCCGGAGGCGCATCGCCTCCTGCATCGCCTGACGCCGGTAATCGGGGTAGTACGTAGTGTGCGTCCCGCTGTCGTCGCGATGGAGGATCCCGTCGTCGACGAGCCGTTTGAGGACACGCTTGGTCGGCTCGTGTGACCAGCCCGCTTCAGAGGCGATCCAGTTGACCGTGCGCGGCTCCGACAGCTGTCGGGCGACCATCCGGACCCGATCTTCACCTGTGGTTTGGCTGTCCATGATTCCTTCCTCGGAACTCGATTCGTCTTCGGTCATACGTTACCGTTCACGCTCTATCCAAATATAGATTGAGGTCCTTCGTTCTATATCGAATTACTATATTCCGCCAGTTCTTCGACGTAGGTGAGCGGAACCACAGCAAATTCGAAGTCCGGTCTCAGTACCTCTACCTCGGGGGAAGCACCGTCGTGAGGCGATTGCAGCATTAGTGTACTTCAAAGTAGTCGTGATTATTGGCATAATCAGGACCCCTTGTAGTATTCGAGCCATCGGGAGAATTCGGGGGTATAGAGTCTTTTAACGCTGGAACTCCACATTACAGTAGAATGTATGTCGTATATCGGTATACAAGATCTCGGCCTCGCTCCACCACAAGTTCGGGATCTATATTTCTACAAACCACCAATCAGAAGACACTAAGTCGAAACTCACTCGTAATGGGTTGTCGACGTGTTTGCCCTTTCGAGCAGCGCTGAGAGGATTTTCCGCTGGCCAGCCCGGAGATGTTGTGTGAGTGTTTGACGACTGACTCCGAGCTTTTCCGCCACTTCGGAAGTATCGTGTTCGCGGGGCCGCTCAAAGTACCCGTTAAAGTATGAGAGTTCGAGTGCGCGGCGCTGTTTGACCGTCAGCGACGCGAGTGGGTCCGACCGCTGTGGTTGCTGCGTGACCGTCTTGGCACTGCGGACCGAGCGGACGCTCGCGTCGGGGTAGGTTTCGGTGACCGCGTCAACGAGAGTCCGCATCTCGGTTTCGTCTTGGCCGACGACTGTAATCGAGACGCCGCCGTGGTCGGCCATTACATCGACGATGCGGCCACCATGGTTGCTCAGCACCGTCTCGGGTGTTGGTAGTTTGACCTCAATTTCACATCGGGGTGGCTCTTCGACTTGGGTGACCGTCCAGTCTGCGACAGCGTTGAGTCCGGAAACGGAATCGCGGATATCTGAAGCAGTTATCCCCTTCGCACGCAAAACATACAACAGTGTGTTTGCCCTCGGAACTGTCGTCAACACAGTCAACTTCGATGAATCAGGAAGGACGTGGTCAACGGCGACAAGTGGGATGCTTTCGTCACGGAGGTCGAACTCGATTGCAACGGGCGTTGGCGAGAGTAATGATTCGCGCCACTCGGTTGAACGCAACGCGTAGCCGATGGTCTCGCCGTATTCTTCGAGCAACACCACCGATTCGGGGTCGAATCCGGGCGTCGAGCTGTAAACCGCCAGCACGCCGACGGTCGCCCCATCGTGTGTGAGTGGGACCGCCGCGGTGCTCGCGAGACCGGCTTCGGCGGCATCCGTCCGCCACTCCGCCGTCGTTGTCGCACTCTCCACGTCCGTAATGACGTGTGGCTCCGCGTTGGCGAGTGCGACCAGTGCCGGCTCGCTTCCGCTCTCCGGTGATGTTCCCGGTTCGATTGCGGCGTCGACGTACTCGTCAATTCCGGCTACGGCACGCGGAACGATCCCGTCCCCGCGACCAGTCGTGCCCAGCCAGGCCCCATCGTAGTTCCGTTCCCGCACGAGGTGGGAACAGAATTGTTGAAGCAGTTCCTCCCGGGAGGACGTCGACGTCACGATATCAAGCATCGCGTCCTTGCTCCGACGTTCGCGAGCGAGGGCCTGTCGGGTCCGGTAGGATTCGACGGCCTGTTCGATGCGGCGTGCCAGCAGGTCGTTGCGCCCGCCCAACGACCGCTTTGGGATGTAGTCGGTCACTTCATTTCCGATGGCCTCGCTGGCGACCGACTCGCTGCCTTGGCCAGTGATGAGCACAAATGGTCTGTCGTCACCCTGATCGCGGAGGTCAGCGAGGAGGTCAAGTCCGGTCGCGGCTTCGAGCTGGAAGTCACATACTACACAATCTGGATCTATCTCGGTGATGGTCGACGAGGCAGTCTCGATGTCGGTTGCCGTCCTGACTACAAAGGACTCTCGCTGGTGGTCGAGTATCTCTGCAGTCGAACTCACCCACGTCTCGTCGTCGTCTATCAACAGGACGCAGATATCCGTGTGGTCGACTACAGACTCACCAGTCGCCGATTTCCCATTCATTTCACTCATCGGTCTGGTCTCGTGTTCACGAAACGCTCGTTGGGTGTCAGTTGTACCCGTGTTCCCGGGTGGCTGTGCGACAGACCATACATGCTAGTACAGACTGGGCCGACGGGGAATAAACCCACCACCAGCGTACGCTGGTTGTCTGCGGTGTTTGGCATCCCCAAGTCTAATCATAAGCGAACCAGCAACTTTTCATCGTGGCACTCGATCCCTATTTCGTCGGCACGATACAGGCCGTCGCTGGGGCCGTCGCCTTGCTTTTCGTATGGATCGGGTACAGGAACCGGGACAAGTCGGGAAGCTGGAGCTTCGTCGTGTTCACACTCGGTGTGTTCCTGTGGGCCACCGGACTGGCTGGGGACAATTTCACCGCCGGTTTCGGTCCTTCGTTTCTGGCGTACAGAACTGCCCTGCTGGGTGTGGAACTCGCGGCCATCGGCTGGCTGTTGCTCGCGATGGAAATCACGGGGCGAGGAACCCTCACGGGCCGCCTGCTGGCGGTCCTCGGTGGCTGGTTGGTCGTGATGCAACTCCTGATCTGGACGAACCCGGCCCAGTTTGTGTTCGGTTCCGGAACTGCGTTGGACGATGTACTGTTGCGTCCCGAACCGAACCTCGGGTTCTGGCTGCACGGCGGCGTGAGCTATCTCCTTGCGGTCGTTTCGATCGGGCTGCTGGCGGGGGATGCCCTCCTGTCGACGGGTGCCAGGCGGACCCAGAACGCCCTGCTCGCGCTCGCCGCCGTCCCGATCATCGTCTCGAATCTCGTGACGGTGGCCGATATCGTGCGCTACGACCTCTCGCCGTTCGGGTTTCTCGTCTCCGCGTTCGTGTTCGCGGTAGTTCTGTACCGGGGGCAGTTCTTGGATATCGTGCCCGTCGCGCGCCGGACCGCGATGGAGCAGATGACCGACGCCGTAGTGACACTCGATGAGGACAACCGCGTCATCGACTGCAACGGAACTGCACGGCGGCTGTTCGATGTCGGTGACGACTGGTTCGGTCTGGCAGTGCGAGCGTTTTTCGACCCGCTCGGGCCAGCCATCGACCAGCACCTTGAAGACAGCGCCGACAACGAGCGGGAACTGTCGGCGACCGTCGACGGCGAAAAGCGACATTTCACGCTGACGATATCACCCATCGGGGACGATTTCGAGCGCGGGCGGGTCCTCGTCTTGCACGACATCACCGCCCAGAAGCGCCGCGAGCGCGAACTCGAGCGCAAAAACGAGTTCCTCGACGAGTTCGCCAGCGTCGTCAGTCACGACGTGGCTACACCACTGGGCGTCGTCGAGAACAAGGCCAGACTCATCGAGATGACCGGTGACACGTCACACGCCGAAGACATCTACGACGCGACGACGCGAGTCCAGAGCCTGATCGATCAACTGGAGGAGCTCGCACGCCAGGGCAAGCGCGTGGGTGACGTGGAAGCGGTCGAGTTTGAGGCCGTGGTCCGCGAGGCGTGGCGAACCGTCGAGTCGCCATCCGGATCGCTGACTGTCGAGTCGACAGCCACCATCGAAGCCGACCGCGACCGGCTGCGGCAGCTCCTCGAAAACCTGCTGTCTAATGCCGTGGAACACGGTGCAGGCGAGACCGAACCGGTCAGTATCACCGCGGGTGTCCTCTCCAATGGATTCTACGTCGCCGACGACGGTCCGGGCATTCCTGAATCGGACGCCGACGCGGCGTTCGAGCGCGGCTTCACCACCGGCAGCGACACTACCGGCCTCGGCCTGGCCATCGTCCGTCGCATCGTCGACGGTCACGGCTGGGTCGTTGAGATGACCGAGAGCGAGGACGGCGGTGCACGCTTTGAGATCACCGGCGTCTCCGTCTCCGTCTCCGTCTCCGACGACCAGTCGTAACTGGACCGGCGCAGTTCTGATGCGTTTGGCTACTACGTGAATCGCCTCGGGGTCGAGCCCCGAGGCTTCCCGTTTCCACGACGTGACTTGCAGACACGGACTCGAAGTGAGTCGTGTCCGTAGCGGTCACAGTCTCCACGGGCGTGTCTTCGGGCCATCCCAGCCCTAATTCAGAAAAGCCTCTCTGTAAGACGTTCATCGCTGCATTCGCGTCCCTGTCCGTCTCAAATCCACACGGCGGACAGGAGTGTTCTCTGACCCAGATGGATTTCGCTGTCTCCACACCGCACGACGCGCATTCTTTGGTCGTGCCTCTGGCTTCGACTTGGACGACGTGACAGCCGTACAAGTCGGCTTTGTATTCGAACAGGGTGATGAATATAATATATCTAATAATTATTTACCGCATGCTGGTATGCTTGTTATCCAGATAGCGACGAGTCAGACAGGTAATGAGAGTGGCACTCTGGCGTCGGGAGCCAGCAGGGCAACGAACTTGCTTGATACAAATGCAACTGTTCAGGACTGTTCAATCGGGGGAGTTCTCGGTGAATGGTTTCGCTGCACCAACAGTCTCGGTACGAGCCGTGGCTGCATCGAACCTTCGAGACGCGAATCCGATGCATGTCACTGGTTTACTTCCGGGAGGAACACCGATGAATCCGCCAGTAGGGGTGGACCAATGACAACCCGCTGGCGTCGACACCGGGGATTACTCGTCGTGTTGCTGACGGTTGGACTGGTGTTTGGCGGGATGGCGGTTCTGCCAGGATCGGTAGCCGCTCAAGAGCAGTTTGCAGACGGCAACGGCTCCGATACCGATCCCTACGAGATCGCAAACTGGACGCACCTCGATAACGTCCGCGATGACCTGAGTGCGAACTATACTCTCGTGAACGATCTCGACGAGTCGACCGACGGCTACGACGAGGTGGCCAATTCGACGGCCAACGGCGGCAACGGGTTCGACCCGATTGGTGATGCTAACACTGTGTTTTCAGGGACGTTCGATGGCGACAATCACACGATTTCTAATCTTTCTATCGACAGAAACACCAATAACGGGCAGACTCCTGTCGGACTCTTTGGCAGTGTCATTTCTGCCACAATCGAGAATGTGGGTGTTGAGAACGTGGATATAGACAGTACTGGTGACGATGCCAGTGGCGGATTGGCCGGATTTGTCCAGGGTGGAACGATACGTGAAACATATGTGACCGGCAGTGTCGTGGGCGAAGGTATCGATGGCGGATTGGTCGGCTACCACGCCCTCGGTACGATACACGAGTCGTATGCGACTGCGAGTGTTGATGGCTCATCTGATGTTGGCGGACTCGTCGGCCGAAGCGGTTCCGGGAGTACAATACGTGAGTCGTATGCGACCGGTAGTGTCAGTGGCTCTTCTGATATTGGTGGGCTCGTTGGGGACGGTTCTGGCACTGTCGAAGATTCCTATTGGGATACAGAGTCGACGGGACAGAGCAATGGCGGTGGCGGAACCGGACTAACGACCGCAGAGATAACCGGCGCGAACGCCACTGACACCATGGCTGGCTTCGCGTTCACCGATACGTGGCACGCAACTGCTTCCTATCCCGATCTCGCGTGGCAGGATACTGATCCATTCTACGGCGTGACCATCGAAGACACGAACACACCAGTGAGCGAAGGCGAGACGCTCACCGTGATCGCCAACGTCACTAACTGGGCTGCCGACGGTAGCCCACAGTCGATCACGCTGACTGACACCGGATTCAGCACCGAACAGCAAGACAGCGAGTCAGTGAGCCTCACGAGCGGCGAGAACACAACAGTCCAACTCGATTGGGACACCTCTGCTGACGACACCGGCAGTGGCGATCTGACTGTCGCCAGCGAGAACGACACAGATACTGAGTCAGTGACCTTTGAGGAATCGGCCTTCTTCGAGGTAAACATCACCGATACGAACGATCCGGTGATCGAGGATGAGACGCTTGCAGTGACGGCGAACGTGACAAACACTGGTGATGCGGAAGCCACACAGACAATCAACCTCACCGACACTGGCTTCACCAATAGTGAGCAGGATTCAGTCGATGTGACCCTTGATGGTGGGGAATCCAACGACTCGGTTGCTCTCACATGGGAAACAACGACCGGTGACGCTGATACCGGCGATATCACCGTCGCTAGTGAGAATAATACTGACACTGAGTCGGTGACCATCGAAGAACGGTTCGCCGCCGGCGACGGCAGCGACGGCAATCCCTATGAGATTACCAACTGGGATCAGTTCGACAACGTCCGCAATGATCTGAGTGCGAACTTCACGCTCGGAGCCGATCTCGACGAGTCGACTGACGGCTACGATGACGTAGCAAGTGCGAGCGCGAACGGCGGCAAGGGCTTTGACCCCATCGGACAGTCGGATGCGTTTACGGGAGCCTTCGACGGGAACGGAAACGAGATCAGCGGGCTGACGATCAACCGCACGAGCACGGATAGCGTAGGACTGTTCAGTGACGTGGGTACGGATGCAATAGTCGCCAATCTGACAGTACGGAACGCTGACGTGACCGGTCAGAACAATGTCGGAATACTGGCGGGCGAACACCGAGCGACGCGAACTATCGAGAACGTTACGGTCGAAGGAACCGCGAACGGCACCGATAACGTCGGCGGGCTGGTCGGCTCCAACACGGGCAAGATTACAAGCTCGTCTTCGGTTGGCACCGTCAACGGTACCGACAATGTTGGCGGGCTAGTCGGCGAAAATCGTGGCACGGTCATCGACTCGTATGCGACCGTTGGAATTGACGGTTCCGAGAAGGTGGGCGGTCTCGTCGGATTCAACAACAACGGTGACATCGAAAAATCGTATGCGACCGGCACGGTCAACGGCTCCAATCTCGTTGGCGGTCTCGTTGGGCGAACCAGTGCCGGTAACATCACTGGATCGTATGCAACTGGCGATGTTAACGGCCAATCCAAAGTGGGGGGCCTCACCGGGAGCAATTTCCTCGCCAGTGATATCACTGACTCGTATGCGACCGGCGATGTCAACGGTTCTAATTTCGTTGGCGGTCTCGTTGGTGAAAATGATATCAGTACTGTCACCAACTCGAACGCGACCGGCGACCTCAACGCCTCCAACAATGTGGGCGGCCTCGTCGGTACTAATGATGGTGCAACAGTCAATCAGTCGTATGCAACAGGTGCTGTGAACGGCTCCTCGGAGGTCGGCGGCCTGATCGGGCAAAACACCGACAGGGAGCAATTGTTTGTCTCTCCCAATTATAGTGCGACAGTCAGCAATACCTATGCGACTGGCCCGGTCACAGGCTCGGGGACGGCAATCGGTGGACTCGTCGGCAACAACACTGTGGCCAACAGTGCCGAAACCGTCGTGAACAAGTCGTACGCAATCGGCGAGGTTGATGCGGAAGGTGCGACGAACGTCGGCGGTCTCGTCGGTGCGAACAGTGGCGGCGCGACCGTCGAGGACGCCTACTGGAACACCGAAACCACCACCCTGTCCAGTTCTACCGGGAGTCCAGACGCGAACGGATTGACGACCAGTCAACTCAAAGGAAACGAGAGCCTCACCGGGTTCGACTTCGGGTCCACGTGGGCAGTGGTTGCCAACGGGACGTACGTCTCCTACCCGTACCTGCAGGCTAACGCGCAGTCGCCGGAACCGGGCCTACAGTCGGTGTTCAGCGGTGGGAGCGGCACGGCTTCCAATCCCTACGAGATCACCGATTGGAACGGTCTCAATACAATACGAGAGGATCTGACGGCGAACTACACGCTGGCCAACGACCTCAACAAGTCGACCGACGGCTACGACTCGGTGGCGAATGCGAGCGCGAACGGCGACAAGGGCTTCAAGCCTATCGGTGAGGATTCTGATGGCGACGAGTTCACGGGCACATTCAATGGCAGCGGCCACACAATCTCGAATCTGTCTATCAACCGGAGTTCGGATTCAGTCGGGCTATTCGGTTACGTTGACGGTGGTGGGACTGTCGAGAACGTCGGCATTGAGGATGTCGACATCACCGGAAACAAGGATGTAGGCGGCCTCGTCGGGAACAACTTCGAGGGCAACGTTACCCAGTCGTACGTGACCGGCACCGTCTCCGGCGACGAAGATGTGGGTGGCCTCGTCGGATTCAATGCCAACAACGGCCATATCACCGAATCGTACGTGACCGCCGATGTTAACGGGAGCAGCCCGGGCGGCATCGTCGGATTCAGTTCCGGCAACGTCACCGAGTCGTACGCGACAGGCGACGTTGACGGGAGCACCTCGGGCGGCCTCGTGGGGTTTCATTACGAAGGCAACGTTACCGACAGCTACTGGGACAGGGGAACCACGAATCAGTCCAATGCAATCGGTTCTGAACTTGGCACGAAATCGAATCTCGTGGGTTTCGGTGACGCGAGCGACCCCGACCCCGCACCAGAAATGCAGCGGTTTGCCCCGCTCGTCACTATGGATCAATTGTCCTTCGAGAGTCCCAAAACGTGGATCGTCACCGATGATTACCCGCGTCTCGCGTGGGAGTCGGTCGATGAACTCACCGTTGATTCGGTTGAGGCTCCCGACACGACCACCAGCGTCGGAGACGAGACCGACATCAACGTCACCGCGAACGAAGGCGGAACTACCGCCGGGGAGGGCGTTACCGTCAGGGTCCTCGAAAACGACAGCCTCGACGAGTTGCCCGAGGACACCACCGCGGTCACCGACGAAAACGGCAACGCGACGTTCACCTTCAACGAGACGACCGCCGACGACTACGACCTCGAATTCGCGTGGGACGACGACACGGACATCAACGACACCGCAACCGTGACCATTGAGACGGCCGATCCCGCCGCCGTCGACGTCGACGACGTGACCGAAACGGGTGGCGAGCAGGGTGAACTCACCGCAACCGTCACCGACGGGGACGGCAACGAACTCGCGGGCGAGGATGTCGACATAGCAGCGAACGACAGTCTCGGTGGACTCGCTGTTGGCGAGACCGTCACTACCGACGCTGACGGCAACGCGACATTTGCCTTCGAGGACGCGACACTCGGCGCGTACGATGTCGACTTTGAGCTGTCGGAGGACGCGAGCGTGACGACGACGGCGACCGTCACCCTCGACGCGGGCGACCCCTCGCGGCTCGATGGCGACGGGGGCGAGGGCGATCCCTACGAGATCACGGACGCCATCGAACTCCAGTCGATGGCCAACGACCGCGACGCACACTACGAACTTGCAAACGATATCGACGCCTCGGCGACCGACGAGTGGTACAACGAGAGTGATGATCCGAAGGGCTTCGCCCCGGTCGGTGTGGATTCCAGCACCGCGTTCACAGGCAGGTTCGACGGCGGCAACCACACGGTTTCGAACCTGTTCATCGACCGGAGTTCGACAAATATCGGGCTGTTTGGGTACGTTGACGATGGACGTGTCGAACACGTCGGTGTTGAGAACGCCGACATCACCGGCTCCGATATTGGTTCAGATGTGGGCGGCCTCGTCGGGAGAACATCCGGTGGCAACATCACCGAGTCGTACGTGACCGGCGAAATCACCGGCGGCGACAAAGTGGGTGGTCTCGTCGGATTCAACAGCGGCGTCGACATCACCGAGTCGTACGCGACCGCCATTGTCAACGGCACCGGAGACTATGGTGCCGTGGGCGGTCTCGTCGGGTCCATGTATTCCGACAACATCACCGAGTCGTACGCAACCGGCGATGTTACTGGCAGTAGCGATTCCAACGTGGGCGGTCTCGTCGGGACTATCAGTTTGAACGGCAACATCACCGAGTCGTACGCGACCGGCGATGTTACTGGCAGTAGCGATTCCAACGTGGGCGGTCTCGTTGGCAGCAAATCGAACAGCAACGTTACCGACAGCTACTGGGACAGGGGAACCACGAACCAGTCCGACGCAATCGGTTCTGGGAGTGGCACCGACCTCACTGGCTTCGGTGACACGAGTGATACCGTGCCCGCACCGGAAATGCAGGGCTCAGCTGCCGTCTCCGAGATGCACCGCCTCGCGTTCACGGAGACGTGGCACGCAACCGAGGGCTACCCCACGCTCGCTTGGGCCGCTACCGACCCCTACTACGCGGTCAACACCACGTCGACCACCAGCCCGGTCACCGGAGGCGAGACGCTGGACGTGACCGCCAACGTCACCAACTGGGGAGCCGCTGGCAGCCAGTCGGTAACGCTGACCGACACCGGGTTCAGCAACAGCCAGCAGGACAGTACGTCGGTCACGCTCGACAGCGGCGCGTCCAACGACTCGGTCACGCTGTCGTGGGAGACGACCAGCGGCGTTGCTGGCAGCGGTGCGGTAACAGTTGCCACCGCAAACGCGAGCAATCGGACGACAGTGAGAGTCTCGTCTATCCCTGAGACGATCTACGTCGACGAAGCCAGCACCACTAACAGCCCCGACGGCAGTCAGTCCGACCCGTACGAGACGATTCAGGCGGGTGTCGACAACGCCGATCCGGGCGACACGGTCCTCGTCAAGTCCGGAACGTACGCGGAATCGGTGATAATCGACAAGTCGGTGAACCTCGAGGCACGCGGCGACGTTGTTCTCGACGGTTCGACTGTCGACGACTTCGGCTTCGAAATCACGGGGATCGACGATGTCACCATCGACGGCTTCACCGTCGAGAACTACCTGGCTGGCGTCGAAGCCGGGGGCGTCTCGAATCTCGTGGTCAACGACACGACGATCAGGGGGAGCCTGAGTCAGGGTATCGCCTTTACCGACGTGTCCGACAGCCGCGTGGCGAACTCGACGATATCGGACAACAATCTGGAAGGCATCCTGCTGGACGACAGCAACAGCAACGTTATCACACACAACCGGATCGAACACAACCTCCAGGATCTGACTGCTGCGGAGGGCAGACAGCGATACGCGGACGGCGAAAGCGAGACGAAAAACGACGTCATCATCGCCATCGACTCGTCCGGGTCAATGGCTAATCTTCGAAAAATGGACGCCGCCAAGGCTGCCGGGAAAGCCGCCGTCGGCGTCTACGGTGACGACACCAACATCGGCGTCGTGTCGTTCAACGACACTAGCGCCACGGTGCAAGAACCCTTGCAGTCGAAAGACGGCAACGCGGACGCACTGAACAGCACCATCGACCGATTTAACCCCAATGGAGGCACGCCGATGAAGGAGGCGATAGCGACGGCCGAAACCGAACTCAACGAGAACGGGCGTCCGGATGCGGAAAAGACGGTGATGCTGATCGGCGATGGCCAACCTAGGTATAAAAGTGGCACCTACGATGCGGCGGACGCTGCCAAGAAAGACAGTGAAATCCGCTTCGTCACGGTGGGTCTCGAAGTCGGAGAAGATTCCACCGCGGAGGAGGTGCTCAAGTACGTCGCCGGGACGACGCCGTACGATAGCAGTTCGTATGATTCGGTGCAGAACTTCATCGACGAGGTCGGCGGCGAGGGCGATTACATCAGGACCGACACGGAGAACGTGGTCGAGGACTACACTGGCTACGCCCAAGAGATCAACGCTGGCGACTTCGCCGGCATCCGACTGATTAACACGGACAGCAACAACAATCTGCTCTACGACAACTACCTCAACAACACCAAAAACGTCGGTCTACAGTCGGCTGGTGACAACGACTGGGAAACAGCCAAGGAACCCGGAACGAACATCATCGGCCTCACCGACCCCGACGGTACCGACGACACGATCAGCGGCAACTTCTACGCGTCGCCCACCGGGAACGGGCTCAGCCAGACTTGCACGGATGCCGACGACAGGGGGTTCTGTGACGACCCGGCCGATCACGGTGCGGGTAACGAGGATGCCAATCCGCTGACCAGACCGGTCGAATCCGTCGCTTCTGCAGACGAAGTGATCCGCCTCGGTGAGGAACTCAACTTCTCCGCCAGCAGGTCGACCGGCGCCAACAAATATGAGTGGGACTTCGGTGACGGGACCACGGACACCGGCGAAGAGGTAGATCATAAATACACCGCACCGGGTACGTTCACCGTTACGCTGACGGCAACTGGCAAGTGGGGGTCGACCGACGAGGACACAATGACCGTCGAAGTATACGACGTGATCGCTCCGGCCGCCGAAGCCGGCAGCGACATCGACGCGGGAATCGGCGAAACGGTCACTTTCGACGGTTCGGCGTCGACGGACAACGACGAGATTCAGACGTACGAGTGGGACTTCGACGATGACGGCACGTACGAGGAAACCGGGGAGACGCCATCGCACACCTTCGAAGACCCCGGCGAGTACGATGTCACGCTCAGGGTGACGGATGCCGCCGGGAACCGCGATACCGACACCGTGACGGTGTCTGTAGTCGACGTAACTTCCCCGGCCGCCGAAGCTGGCAGCGACACGGAGACCGACGAGGGCGAATCGACACAGTTCGACGGGTCGGCCTCGACGGACAACGTCGGTATCGACAGCTACGAGTGGGACTTCGACGATGACGGCACCTACGAGGGGAGCGGAGCGACGCCAACACACACCTACAACGACCCGGGAACCTACATGGTGACACTTCGAGTAACCGACGGTAACGGTAACACCGATACTGATACGCGAGTGATAACAGTCGACGACACCGGCGGTGGGTCGGTCAACGTCGCTCCAGAAGCGACCAACGACACCTACACCGTCACACAGGATAGCACGCTGACCGTCGAGGCAACCGACGGCGTGCTCGCCAATGACACCGACCCGGACGACCCAGCGCATGACCTCGTCGCGGCCGTGCACGCCCGCCCGGACAACGGGACGCTCCACCTCGCTGCGAATGGCTCGTTCACCTACACGCCCGACGAGTCGTTTACCGGGAACGGTTCGTTCACCTACGAAGTGAGTGACGGCGACGGCGGCCACGACACGGCGACTGTCACGATTGATGTGACACCGACACCGCCGCGAGTGTCCGACCCGATAGTCGTTGAGAACGAATCGGCGATTCGCCAGCGACTGTCAATCCCGGCGAATACAACCCTGACTGTAGTCGAACGAGTGACTATTGCCGACCACGGGACTGGCCCGATGACGGCGAACTTCACCGCGAACAGCACACTCAGTTCGGTACAGTTCACGACCAACACGAGCGGGAACCTCTCCGTCATCGAGTACGCCGAACCGCCGTCACTCTATGACGACGTACCGGGATCGATGATTGCTCCGTGGCGAATGGCTGGTTCGTCCGCTTTCGAGAATTCGACTGGAACTGTCCACGTACGCGTCTCGCAGTCGGAACTGCAGACTGTCGACGCTGACGTTTCGAACCTCCGTATTACCAGCCGAGTCGACGGAGGGTGGGAGCTGCTGAACACGGCCGTTATCTCCCAGGACAACGAATCAGTGCGACTGGCAGCCACAACTGATCGCCTCTCATCGTTCGCCGTTACTGGTGTCGGCACACCGGACGCTGTCCTGTCTGTAAACTCGACAACGATCTCTCCCGGGGGCGAACTGACGCTCGACGCAAGCAACTCCACGGCGCCATACGGTGAGATCGTCAGCTACGAGTGGTCCGTCGGCGAGCAGACGCTCTCCGGCGAGACGGCAACGCTGACGCCCGAAGCGGCTGGTGAGTACACTGTCGAGTTGACAGTTACGACCGACGCCGGGCGGACGGCGACAGCGACAACGACACTCGTCGTCGAAAACGAGACGAGAAGTGAAACGAGTCCCGACGACACGAGGGACAACTCGACGCAGACGGACCCGTCGACGCCACCGACAGACGACACAGCGACCCAACCAGAGACGACGACCAGGAGTTCTGGTCCCGGTATCTGGCTCATTGTGGCGCTCGTCACGCTGGCTGGGGTCGCGCTCCTCGCCATCCGAAAGTTCCAGTAACCGGAGCTATCGCTGTCTTCGTCTGTCCACGATTGGGAACCGCATTCGTGCGAAGTTACCCTCTCTGCTACGATGGTCTCTCCCTCGATACACACTGACGACGCCCCAGCGCTTGCAGAACCAATTGTAAACCACGCGACAAAGCTCTGTGAGACAACTGATCATCTCTGGCGAGTCATCGCAAAGTGTCGATCCCGACAGCCGGGCTCACTGACCGCCGTCAACAGCACAAGGTCACATATGGCACCGAGGTGATAGCTCGGATCTATCTCTACCAGCAGATATACGGCCACACACAGAGTGAAGCCGCAACTCGTCTGAGAAACCGCCCGGTACTACTGAAAGATCTGGGTGTGAGCAAAGCATCGACTCAACAGAATCTCTCCTACGCCTACGAGCAGCTCAGCAGCCAGACAATGGCGATTCTTGATGCCGCAGCTACTGGGATCGCACAGGAAGCAGTCAACCAGGGCATTATCATGGAAGCACGGGTTCCCATCCTCCCCAATAAGGACGATCATATTGACGAGGGGGACGAACTCATAGTCGCACGCGAACACGTCCGCGAACAGGGCGGCAAGCTCGTCGAACTTGCTCGTCGGCACGCGTTCAGCGAGTTCAATTCTCACCGAGCTGATAACAGACTCTACGAGGATGAAGACATTCTAGATCTCTTTTCCACTGCGTGCCTCACACAGGGTAGCGCCCACACTGAGGGTGAAGCCGGGTGGTTCCTTGACGAGAAGGACATCTGCGACGACTCGACGTTTCTCCGAGTAATCAAGCAGTTCGCGATGCCAGCTGACAATGACCTTCCAAAGCCGCTCCAAGAGTACAGCATTGAGGATGTCGTCGCGTTCACCGAAGAGTTTCGAACAGTCCTCATGGATGCCTTCGATTCGGCGACGGAGAATGTCCTTCAGACGATCCGGCACGAGAACCCGTTCGACGACCAGCACACTGTCGCCGCGATCGACTTCACACACGTCCCGTACCACGTCTGGCCGTGGATCGACAAAGAAGAGCAGATTCCGGAAGCAGACTATCCGCCGATGGTCAGCGGGTACAAGAACGATGGCGAGCTCAAGTATGGATACGTATTTGCGACGATCACTATTGTCGGCAATCACGTCCCGATCATTCTGGGAATCGAACCGGTCAAAGAACACTCCGAGTGGGAACCCGACGACACACCGTCTGATTCGAAAGCCGACGTGGTGGCCCGTCTGCTAGACAGAGCGCAGCAGTATGTCAGTCTCGACGAAGTGCTCCTCGACCGTGGATTCTACAGCGACGATGTCTACGCCGAGACTCACGATCGAGACCTCTTGTACACCGCGCCAGTCCCAAAGTACGAAGACGACTACAAGGCGATCAAGCAGATTGAGAGCAAGGAGAACGTCGACGCTGCGGTCAAGCACGGCGTGCCGCTGGCTATTGACAAAGGAGTGCATCACACAGCTGAGTTTCTATATGTCCCGGCGACTGCTGACGATGCGGACGGAAAATACGCTGTGTTCGTGACGAATCGTGACCGCGTCGAACCTGACGAGATCCGGCATGTCACGAACAGCTCAGTCGGCGCTGGGACATCGAGAACCAGTACAAGTCGCTGAAAGCCTTCCTGCCGAAGACATCCTCAAAAGACTACCGGGTTCGGCTGTTTAACTTCACCTTCGCAGCATTACTGTACAATCTCTGGCGACTAACTGATTTTCTGGTGAAGGCAGGGTTGGATCGTGAGATGCGCTCACTCCCCGTCGTGACTGCCAAGACGTTCGTCAGAGCGGTTGGCCGGTTTCTTCGTGAGGTCGACTAGAGACTGAATCGACGCTAAGATTTCCCGTGATGAGCCGCAGCACTCGAATTTGTGGCCAAATAAACGGGGTAGTGTTCAGATTAGCTGATTCCATGCGAAGGTGAACGATTTGAGCCAGTCGTCAGCCGTGTCTGCGTCGGCGTTGCTGAAACAGTTTGAAAACGAAGAGGTTCGTTGTTTTACTTCACGAAAGATACGTTCGACGCTGTTCCGATTTCCATGTTTTTCGTATCTGAAATCGAGGCCGTGTCGTGAACAGGCGTCTTTCAGCGAAAGTGAGCCATCAATGAGAAACACGGCGTCGTCAACGTCGTGTTTCTCACGGAGCTCCGTGAAGAACGAGTGAGCGATCACCTTGTTTGTGGTTGGTTCAAGCTGTGTATGCAGCAGTTCGTTAGTGTCGGGATCGACCGCGGCATACAGCCAGTATTGCTCGTCATTGAGTCGGATCACGGTCTCGTCAACCGCGACGTGATCCGGGCTGTGTCCATCTTCGGGCTGTAGATCGGCTTTGTGAACCCAGTTATGTACGGTGGAACGTGCCCGTTCGACACCGAATACCTCAAGAATAGAAACAGTATTCGAGAGCGATAATCCAGCGAGATGCAGCTGAATACTGAGCTTCATCAGCAGGCGCGGTGTCGCTTCTCGTTCAACAAACTCTAAGTCGATCTGGTCGATACTACCGCCGAGGCGGGCGTTTTCCGGCATGGACACCTGAAAACCGTCCCGCCTCACCTTTCAAACCTTATCTGAACACCGCCTGGCACTCGGTAGTGTTCAGATAAGCTGATTCCATGCGAAGCTGAACGCTCTGAGCCAGTTGTTGGCGGTGTCTGCGTCGGCGTTGCTGAAACAGTTTGAGAACGAAGAGGTTCGTCGTTTTACTTCACGAAAG
>NZ_RCIH01000013.1 GCF_003675855.1 Halostella salina
GTAACGGATATCTGGAGAGTGTTAAAATGTGGGAATATCGGGCGGACCGATACCCGTGGTTTGCTCCCCAGTTGTCGGCTTCATCCCACGGCTAAAACCGTGGGCTTTCGCCTCGCTACCGCTGTAATACGACGTCGCGGTTTGTCGCATAGTATGGATCGGACGGAACTGTTCCTCGCCCTGATCGTGTTCCTCCTGGCTGCCCTGGTGTACGAGACGGGGGACGGACAGACACCCGAGTTCATCGTGATCCCCGTGATGCTGATACTGTTCCTGTTCCCGTTTTATATCGCGGGTTCCGCCATCGTCGAGAACGTCGTCACCGAATGAGCCACCCGTAACCCGCAACACCCCATCGGTGACTGGGTCGTCGTACTGTTCGGCGACAGCCTCCCGACGGCTGAAAGCAGGCCAGCCGACAGCCTGCCCTCCCCCGAAGCGGGACACGCTCCGCGGGGCGGAGCGGTCCCCGCCCGGCCCACCGGTGGCTAGATCAGCTGGTGGTACGCCGTCGCCGACCGGCCGCGCGAACCGCCCTTTTTTGCCCCGGCCGTGCCATTCCGACGTATGCGCTTCGACTCGTTCGTCCTGGCGGCGGCGACCGCCGACCTGGACGACGAACCCGCCGCCCGGGAGCACGCCGACGCCGTCGAGTTCCGGATGGACCTGGCCGACGAGCCGCTGGCCCAGCTAGCGGCCTACGACGGCGTCCTGCCGCTGATCGCCACCAACCGCGCCGAGTGGGAGGGCGGCGAGGCGGGCGACGCGGGACGGCTGGACGACCTCGCGGCGGCCGCCGAGTACGACGCCGTCGAGGCCGTCGACGTGGAACTGAACGCCATCAGACACGGCGGGGGGAGCGGCGTCGTCGACCACGCTCGGGAGCACGACGCGGCGGCCATCGCCTCGCTGCACGACTTCGACGGGACGCCCGCGGCGGACGAGATGCGGGAGATGCTCGACGACGCCGTCGACAACGCCGACGTGGGGAAACTGGCGGTGACCGCGACCGACCCGGCGGACGTGCTCACCCTGCTGATGCTCACCCGCGAGTTCAGCGCGCGCGGCGAGACCGTCGCGACGATGGCGATGGGCGAACCGGGCCGTCACTCGCGGGCCGTCGCGCCGGTGTACGGCTCCCGGATCGGCTACGCGCCGGTCGACCCCGACGAGGCGACCGCGCCGGGCCAGTACGACCTCGCGACGCTCCGGGAACTGATCGAACAGTTGCGTTCGAAACCCGAAGCTTAACGGCCGGCGACTGACAACGTCGGGTCAGTATGTCCCGCTTACGGTCGGCGCTGGCGGTCGGCCTCTCGCTGCTGTTTCCCGGACTCGGCCACGCCTATCTGCGGCAGTGGGTGCGAGCGCTGCTGTGGGCCGCGCTCTCCGTCTCCGCGTCGGCGCTGTTGCTGCCCGAACCGGCCACGTCCGGCACGCTGCTGGAGCGGGCCACGGCGACCGTGCAGGCCATGTCGCAAACCGAGACGTTCGTCCTGCTCTCGATGAGCGTCTTCGCCGCCATCGACGCGTTCGTCATCTCGGTCCAGCAGGCGAACTACGACCCCGACGCGGTCCACTGCCCCAACTGCGGGAACGAGATAGACGAGGACCTGGACTTCTGTCACTGGTGTACCAGCCGGATCGGCGAGCCGGGCGACGAGGCCGAGGAGTCGGCGACGTGATAGTGTTTCTTCTCACTGGTTACCAGTAGTCGCCCCCACCGGTACTGGCGACCACCGGTAATTGGCGAGAAGAAACACTATGAGCTATTTCTCGATGATGCTCTCCTCGACGGCCTCGCCGAAGTGCCGGGCGGTGTCCTCGTAGTACACCCGCACCCGGTCGCCCTCCTCGAGGTCGGTGACGGCGGTGCGGCCGTCCTCCGTGGCGACTTTCACCGTCTCGGCGTTCTGGATCAGCGTCTCGAAGCGGTCGCCGTTGTCGGCCTCCAGCTCGACGCGGAACATCGGCCGCTGCTCGATCTTCGCCCGCCCGACGACCGCCTCGCGGGTGTTGCCGTCGGTGTCGACGACCTGCACCTCGTCGCCACTGCGCAGTTCCGAGAGGTACTTCGTGCCGCCGTCGGGCGTCCGGACGTACGCGTGGACCGCGCCGGCGTTGACCCGGAACGGGCGCGAGGCGACGTACGGCGACTCGGCGGTCTCGGCGTGGACGAAGACGAGGCCGCGGGACATCGAGCCGACGAGCATTCCCTCGTCGTGGTCCATCAGGCTCCCCGTGTCGACGCAGACGCGGTCGGCGCTCCCGGCGCGCTCGACGGTGCGGACCGTCGCCGACTCCAGGTCGAGCGTCTCGCGCTCGGCCTCGTCGCGGACCGCGACCGTCTCCCGGATCTCGTCGGGGTCGTCGCTGTCCAGCAGGACGGCGTCGGCCCCGAGTTCCAGCGTCTCGTAGGCCGTCTCGGCCTCCTCGGCGCTCGTGACGCCGGCGATCAGTTCCGTCTCCGAGCCGATCCGGGCGATGAGGTTCTCCAGCGGGATGATCGTCCAGTCCTCGCCGACGACGATGGTGTAGTCGGCCTCGGTCGCCGCCGCCTCCGCGAACGATTCGTAGTCCTCGTCGAAGATACGGACGTACGCGCCGTCGGCCCGCTCGTCGTCGCGCCGGAGCGTCGACAGGTCCGCCGACCCCGAGAAGTCATTGGGCAGGTCGACCGTGCCGTCCCCCTCGCCGTCCTTGCCGACGACGTAGGCGTCGGCCCTCGCGCCGCCCTCGCTCTCGGGGTCGTCGATCACGTCCACGTCGCCGCCGGTGACGAAGGCGGCCACGTTCACGTCGCCCAGTTCGCGGACGCGCTCCACGTCGTGGTCGTCGACGAGTACCCAGTCCACGCCGGACTCCAGCCCGGCCGTGATCCGCCGCCGTCGCGCCTCCCAGTCGCCGACGCTGCCGTCGGCCTTGAGCCACACCGATCGTGTCATGTCCTACCGCTCGCACGGTGTAGCCATGAACGTGGCGGAACCGACACCGTTGGCCGGCCGTGGTCGACACGCTGCCGCTTCAGCAGATCTGCCAGCCGCCGTCGACGTGGACCAGTTCGCCCGTCGTGTAGCTCGCGGCGTCGCTGGCGAGGAACAGCGTCGCGCCCGCGACGTCCTCGGGCCGGCCCGCGCGACCCTGCGGGACGGGCTTCAAGAACTCGCCCTCCTCGGCCTCCTCGGTCCACCCCTCGGATATCTCGGTGGCGATCTGGCCGGGTGCGACGCCGTTGACGCGGATGCCGTGTTCGGCCAGTTCCAGCGCCGCGCCGCGGGTGATCATCCGGACCGCGCCCTTCGAGGTGTCGTAGGCCACCTGCCCGTGCTGGGCGAGGTTGGAGCTGATCGACGCGGTGTTGACGATCGCACCCGGCTCCTCGCGCTCGATCATGTCCTGGGCGGCGGCCTGACAGCCGACGAACACGCCGCGGACGTTCACGCCGAGCAGGCCGTCGAGCGTGTCGGGGTCGGTTTCGAGGATCGACCCGCCGCCGAAGATGCCCGCGTTGTTCACCATGACGTCGACGCCGCCGAAGTCGCGGGCGGCCTCGACGACCGAGCGCACCTGGTCGGGGTCGGACACGTCGGTCTCGACGAACTCGGCGCGGCCGCCGGCGTCCTCGATCGCCTCGTGGGTCGGCAGGTCGGCGTCCACGTCCTTCGGCTCCTCGCGGAGGTCGGCGACGATCACCGTCGCCCCCGCGTCGCCGAACGCCCTCGCTATCGCGCGCCCGATGCCCGAACTGCCGCCGGTGACGATCGCCGTCTCGCCCTCGAAGTCGAAGTTCGCGTCTCCCATACCCGCGGCGTACGGCAAACGACGAGAAAACAGTAGCGGCTCGGGGCTACGCCTCGACGGCCAGCCCGGACTCGTGGAGCGCGTCCTCCGCGCTCGCGTCGTCGTGGACGACGGCGGCGACCGCCGCCGCGATCGCGCCGGGGTCGTCGTGCTGGAAGATCGAGCGCCCCATCGAGACGCCCGCGCCGCCGGCGTCCATCACGCCGCGGACCATCGACAGCGTCTCGCGGTCGGTCCCCTTGCTCCCGCCGGCGATGACGACCGGCAGGCGCGTCGACTCGACGACGCGCTCGAAGCTCGCGGCGTCGCCGCTGTACCCCGTCTTCACGATGTCCGCGCCCAGTTCCTCGGCGAGGCGGACCGCGTGCCCGAGCGACTCGGGGTCCGTCGAGTCGACGCCCGGCCCGCGAGCGTACGCCATCGCGAGAACAGGCATGCCGAGCCGGTCGGCCTCGGCGGTCAGCTCGGCGAGCTGGCTGAGCTGGTCCGGCTCGTGGTCGCTGCCGACGTTGATGTGGAAGGAGACGGCGTCGGCGCCGGCCCGGACGGCCTCCTCGACGGTGCCCGTGAGGCGCTTGTCCGCCTCGTCGGGACCGATCGTGGTCGAGCCGTTGAGGTGGACGATGTACCCCTGTCCGTTCTTGTTGTCGTGGACGCGCGGGGCGATCCCCTTCTGCGTGAGGACGGCGTCCGCGCCGCCGCGGGTCACCGCGTCGATCGTCGATTCGATGTCCGCGAGGCCTTTGACGGCCCCCATCGTGATCCCGTGGTCCATCGGGACGATGACGTGTCGCCCCTCTGTCCCGATCCGTTCGAGTCGCGCCTCGATACCGGTGGTCATGGTATGTGAATCTGTGGCAAGTCCGCGTTATGTGTGTTCTGGTTCGGGCACGCGTTGCTCGTAGCCGGCCGCCGCGCCCTCGGCGAGTTCTCGCGCTTTCGCTTCGAGGTCGGTAGCCACCTCGTCGACGGGGCGGTCGGTCTCGTGGCCCGCGGCGACGATGTCGACCAGCGCCGACCCGACGATGATCCCGTCCGCGCCGCCAGCGACGATGCGCTCGGCGTGCTCGCCGGTCTTGATCCCGAAGCCGACCGCCTTCGGCACGTCCCACGCTTCGAGGCGGGCGAGGGCCTCGTCGGTCTGCCCGCTCACGTCGTCGCGCGCGCCGGTGACGCCCAGGCGGGCCTGCACGTACACGTAGCCCGACACCTGCGCCATGATCCGCTCCAGGCGCTCGCCCTCGGTCGTCGGGGCGACGATGAACACCAGGTCGAGGCCGTGGTCGTCGCAGGCCTCGCGGAGCGGGTCGGCCTCCTCGGCCGGGAGGTCCGGGACGACGAACCCCTCGATTCCGGCCTCGGCGGCACGCTCGACGAAGGGGCGAGGGCCTTCTTCGGACCCATACTGATAGATCAGGTTGTAGTACGTCATGCAGACCAGCGGAACGTCCACGTCGAGTTCCTCCACGAACTCGAAGTAGCGGTCCGGCGTCATTCCGGCGTCCAGCGCGCGGGTCACCGCGCCCTGGATCGTCGGCCCCTCCGCGACGGGTTCGGAGAACGGCAGGCCGAGTTCGATCACGTCCGCGCCGCCGCGGGCCAGCGCCTCGACGTACGCCTTCGAGGACTCGTAGTCGGGGTCACCGACCGCGAGGTAGGGGATGAACGCGGGGCCGTCCGCGAACGCCTCGTCGATGCGGCTCACAGTCCATCCCCCGCGAACGCGTCCATGTCGGGCGCGGCCGCCAGGTCGCGCTCCGCGCTCTCCTCGATGACGCTCTCCAGGTCCTTGTCGCCGCGACCGGAGACGTTGATCACGGTCACGTCGCCGAGTTGCTCGGGGTGCTCGTGCGCGAACGCGAACGCGTGGGCCGTCTCCAGCGCGGGGATGATCCCCTCCTCCTGCGAGAGCCGGTGGAACGCCTCCAGTGCGGCGTCGTCGCCGACGTTGACGGGCGTCACCCGTTCCTCGTCGACGAGGTGGGCCAGCTCCGGCCCGACGCCGGCGTAGTCCAGCCCGGAGGAGACGCTGTGGGACTCCATCACCTGCCCGTCCGTGTCCTGCAGGAGCTTCGTCCGCGCGCCGTGGAGCACGCCCTCGTCGCCGGTCGACAGCGACGCGGAGTTGGGCGCGACGCCCGCTTCCTCGTCCACGTCGAGGGAGCTACCGCCGGCCTCGACGGCGTAGAGGTCGACGTCGGCGTCGTCGACGAACTCGTGGAACGCACCCATCGTGTTCGAGCCGCCGCCGGCACAGGCGACGACGCTGTCGGGCAGCCCGCCAGCCTGCTCTTTGACCTGCTCGCGGGCCTCCTCGCTGATGACCGACTGGAAGTCCCGGACCATCCGCGGGAACGGGTGCGGGCCGACGACCGAGCCGATGACGTAGTGGGTGTCCTCGACGTTCGTCGCCCAGTCGCGCATCGTCTCGTTGATCGCCTCCTTCAGCGTGCCGCGCCCGACCGTGACCGGATTGACTTCGGTCCCGTTGAGTCGCATCCGGAACACGTTGGGGCGCTGGCGGTTGATGTCGCGCTCGCCCATGTACACCTCGCAGGGCATCCCGAGGTGGGCGGCGGCCATCGCCGTCGCGGTGCCGTGCTGGCCCGCCCCGGTCTCGGCGACGATCCGCTCTTTCCCCATGTACTTCGCCAGCAGCACCTGCCCCAGCGCGTTGTTCAGCTTGTGCGCGCCGCCGTGGAGCAGGTCCTCGCGTTTGAGGTACACCTCGCTGTCGTACCGCGCCGACAGCTGTTCCGCGTGCTGGAGCGGCGTCGGCCGCCCGCCGAAGTCCCGAAGTCGCCGCCGGAACTCGTCCATGAAGCCGTCCTCGTTGCCTCTGACGTACCGCTCGTAGGCGTCCGCCAGTTCCTCGACGGCCGGCATCAGCGCCTCCGGCACGTACTGTCCGCCGTACTCTCCGAACTTGCTCGTGCTCATCGTGTGGGTGTGCCGCGTGTCCGTGGTCCTGTCATCGTGTCAGTCGCTCCGTGTTCGTCCGGACGACCGCGTCCGGCGCTCGCTCGTCGTCCGCGTCCCGCACGCCGTCCATCACCGCCGACCCGATCAGCAGGCCGTCCGCGCCCGCCGCCCGCATCCGCGTCGCGTCCTCCCGCGTCCCTATGCCGCTCTCGGCAATGAGTGTCACGTCCCGCGGCGCGTCGGCCGCGACCCGCTCGAACGTCCCGAGATCGACCTCCAGCGCGGCCAGGTCACGGTTGTTCACGCCGACGATGTCGGCACCGGCGTCGACCGCCCGCGCCAGTTCCTCGGGCGTGTGGACCTCGACGAGGACCTGAAAGCCCCGGTCGCGCGCCGCCGCGATCAGGTCGGGTAAGTCGTCGCCGACGAACCGCGCGATCAGCAGGACGGCGTCGGCCGCCACCGCGTCGAGTTGCGCCTCGCGCAGGACGAAGTCCTTCCGCAGGACCGGCACGTCGACGGCCTCGCGCACGTCACGGAGGGAGGCCGGCGACCCGCCGAAGTGGTCCGGTTCGGTCAGCACGGACAGCGCCGCCGCGCCGCCCTCGACCATCGCCGTCGCCAGTGCCACGGGGTCCTCGTGGGCGGTCCCGTCGGTCGTCGGACTCGTCGGCTTCACCTCGGCGATGACCGGCACGCGCCCGTCGGCCTCGGCGGCCGACAGCGCGTCCGGCAGCGAGCGAGCGTCGACGCTCACCCGTCCGTTGTCCTCGTCGCCGCGCTTTCGGGCGGCGTCGAGTATCGACCGCACCGCCGGCGCGACCTCGTCGGCGTTCATCATCGTACATTAACGGACGGATCTGTACATAAGGCTTGCGGGCCGGCGGCGTCAGGTAGCAGCAGTCAGACAGTCGGGAAAGAATCTTTGGCCCGACGGTCGAACCGGGACCGTGAAGCGACGAACCCTCCTCGCGTCCGGGGTCGGCCTCGCGGGCGCGGCCGTTGCGGGCGGAGTCGGATGGATGACGGGGAACGACGCGTCGGTTCGGATAGCGAACGCCGGCGAGGAGCGGGCGGACGTGACGCTGACGGTCCGGACGGCGGCCGGCGAACGCGTGTACCGCGACGCGTTCGAGCTCCCCGCGAACGACGCCGTCGAACGGCCCGACGTGGCAAGCCCCGGCCACGAAGTCGCCGTCTCCGTCGGGGAGTTCTCCCTCGACCGGACCGTCGAGATGCGGGTCTGTCGGGACCCGCTAATCCGTGCCGAAGTCGGTCCCGGTGATGCGGTCGCGATGGGACAGCGATGCCGGCGTCGCTGGTGAGACGCACGAACCGACAGTTGCCGTCCGGGGTCGACCGACCCCACCGCCAGAACTAAGTAGCAGTGTAAAGTACACTTTACTGTAAAGCCCGCTTTACACCATCGGGTTTGCACCACACCCATGACACAGACAGCACTCTCCGCCACGGACCGGGTCGCCAGCCGCCGGCGCTACCGGCGGCTGATGTTCGGTAGCATCGCCGTCGCGGTCGTCCTCTCGCTGACGCTTCGCTTCCTCGACTACCCGCTGATCGGCGAGGCCGTGTACTGGCTCGGCATCGTCGGCTTCCTCGCCGCGGCGTGGCTCTCCCCGGTGACGCTGTTCGACGAGCGCGACGAAACGCTCGAACGGAAGGCGAGCCAGACCGCCATCGGCGTTATCGGCGTGGTGCTGGTCGTCGGCGCGTCCGCGGCCCGCACCGTCACCGCCCTCGAACTCTACACCGTTCCGACGGTCGTCTGGGGCGCGCTGTACGGCTACGTCCTGCTGTTCGTGGTGTTCGCGCTCGCCTACGGCTGGGTCAGCCGTCGACCATGAAAAACGACCTCAGGGAGCGCCGCGACCGCGCGGACATGAGCCAGGCCGACCTCGCGGCGGCCGTCGACGTGACCCGCCAGACCATCAACGCCATCGAGCGCGAGCGGTACGACCCCTCGCTCGAACTGGCGTTCAAGCTCGCCGACCACTTCGGCTGTCGGGTCGAGGACCTGTTCTTCCCGGAGTCGGAGGACTGACTCCCATCGGAACGGACGACCGCCGCCGCGTCCGTGCGAACGTTCAAGTCCGACACGCCCCTCCGCCGAGGCATGGACGACGCCGGCATCTACGCGCGGGAGTCGCCGTACCTCGACAGCCACGTGCAGCTGGGGATCGCAAGCGGCCGCGTCGTGAGTGTCTCGTTTCCCGAGACGCCCGAGGACAACGCCGACCCCGACCACGACCTGCTGGACCGGGTGTTCGCCTATCTGGAGGGGACTGAGGACGACTTCGCGGACGTGCAGGTGGCGCTGACCGTTCCGACGGACCGACGGAAGGTGCTCGAAACCGTCCGGGACCTGCCGTACGGCGAGAGCGTGACCGTCGCGGCGCTGGCGCGGATGACCCCCGGGATCGACGCCGACGACGAGGAGGACCTGCGGCTCGTCCGGACGGCGCTGTCGGACAACCCCGCGCCGCTTTTCATCCCCGACCACAGGGTGAACGACGGGCCGAGCGCCGCGCCGCCCGCGGTCGAACAGCGGTTGCGGTCGCTGGAAGGGCTGTAGTGTTCGCTCTCGCCACGTACCGGGGACCACCCGCACCGGTACCGGGGACCACCGGTACCCAGTGAGAGCAAACACTGTGACCGGGGCGACGGTCGTCCGCTACGCTCCGATCCGCGGCCGGATGAACAGTTCGAAGGCGTACAGCGAGAACGCGGCGAGCAGGAGCAGGCTCACCGCGCCCTCGCCGAACGGCGGGGCGTCGACCAGGAGCAGGTACGCCTGCGCGAGCCCGGCGGCGGCGAAGAGCCCGCCCGACACCCGCATCCCACGCACGTCGGGGTTACGGACGCGGAGCAGAACGCCGAACGCGACCATCACGAGCGAGAACGTCACGTCGGCGAACAGCGTCGCGGTCGGGTCGTTCGTGGTAAAAGCGTACCCCGCCGCCAGCAGGTAGACGATGGCGACGACGACGGTCAGCGCGCGCACGTCGACATCGTCGCCGATGGAGACCATGCCCGTGACGACTCACAGCGGCGACAAGTGTTTTTCCATGCCGGGGGGTCACTCCCCGGCCCACTCCACCCCGATTCCCTCGTGGACCACGAACTCCAGCGCGTTCACGAGGTAGTGGGCGACCACGACGACGAAGAGGCTCCCGGTGACGACGAAGGCGGCGGCCAGCACGAACCCGAGCGCGCCGGTGACGGCGACGCCGCCCGGCCCCTGCATCCCGTGGCCGAGCGCGAACGCGACCGTCGAGACGACCGCCATCGCCCACGGCGAGACGGCGAAGCCGGTCGACACCACGCCGACCAGCGCCGCGCGAAACAGCAGTTCCTCGAACAGCGCGATGACCGGCAGGACCGTGCCGAGCAGGACCACCCACCCGGTCAGGCTGTCGGGCGCGAGCAGTTCGCGCAGTTCCTCGTCCGGTTCGACGCCGGCTCGCCGGAACCCGGCCGCGGCGACCTCGTTGCCGGCGTACAGCAGGAGGCCCAGACCGACGCCGACGGCGAGCGCCGGCCACCCGGTGCTCGCGGCCGTCGGCTCGATCCCGAGCGCGGCCGCCGGGACCTCGGTGTACAGCGCCGCGCCGACGAGCACCGCGCCGAACAGCCCCTGCGAGAGCGCGACGTTGGCCAGCAGCGCGCCCGTCGTCAGCGACGGGTCGTCGTCGGGCCGGAGCGTCTCGTGGGACGGCGTGCCGGGCGGGAACGGGGTGCTCGTGTCCGCCGACGCGGTGCCGTCACCCCCCGGCGCGGCGGAGTCGGTCCCGGCGTCGACTGCCCGCGGTTCGGCCGGCGTCGGTTCGGGCGGGGTGTCAGCGTCGACCGCCGGCGAATCGGCTGCGGGCCGCGTTCCGCCGGTCTCGTCCGGTCCTGTCTCGACGGCGGTCCCGCCGCTCATGGCGGTCTGTGTCGCACGCGAGAGCAACAGCAGTAAAGAGAGGACGACGAAGGAGACGCCGGTGAACGTCGCCCAGTCGGGCACGCGTTACTGCGGGCTGGGGCTGGAGCTGCCGCGGCCGACCTGCCGTTCGAGGGCCGACCCGGTGATGCTCTTGATGCGGTCGACGAGCCCGTCGTTCTCGGTCTCGCCGGCCAGCGCGACCTCCAGCACCTCGCTGATGTGGGAGACGGGGACGATCTCGACCTGTTCCTCGTACTCCTCCTCGATCATCACGTCCTGCTCGTTGGCGGCCGGGATGATCACGGTGTCGAGGCCCGACTTCGCCGCGGCCTCGATCTTGTGGGTGACGCCGCCGACCGGGAGCACGTCGCCCCGGACGGAGAGGGAGCCGGTCATCGCCAGGTCCTGCCGGACCGGCGCGTCCTCCAGCGCGGAGACGACGGCGGTCGCCACCGTGATGGAGGCGGAGTCGCCGTCGACGCCCTGCTGGCCCGCCTGCACGAACTGGATGTGGACGTCCTTCTCCGAGATGTCCTCGTCGGAGAACTTCTTGATGATCGCCGAGACGTTCTGGACGGCCTCCTCGGCCATCTCCTGGAGCTTCCCGGTGGCGATCACCTGACCGGGCCCCTGCGAGGGGGTCACCTCGGCCATCACGGGGAGGACGATGCCGCTGTCCTCGCCCATGACCGCGAGGCCGTTGACGCGGCCGACCACGTCGCCCTCGGAGACGGTGAGCTCGTAGTCCTTGCGGCGCTCGATGTAGTCGTCCGCGAGCTGCTGCTCGATGGAGCGGCTCCGGCGTTTCGCCTGCAGCACGTGGTCGCGGGTGGTGTACTCGGCGTCCTCGGCGCGGGCGATGTCGCCCGCGACGCGGACCAGCCCGCCGAGGTCGCGCAGCTTCAGCGTCAGGTGGCCCTTGCGGCCCGCGCGGCGCTTGGCTTCGAGGATGACCTCCTCGATAGCCTCGGGCGTGTAGTGGGGCAGGCGGCCGTCCTTCTCGACCTCCTGCGCGATGAAGCGCGCGTACTTGCGGCGCATCTCGGGGGTGTCGTCGATGGTGTCGTCCATGTACACCTCGTACCCGTACCCCTTGATGCGGGAACGGAGCGCGGGGTGCATGTTCTCCATCGCGTCGAGGTTCCCCGCCGCGATCATGATGAAGTCACAGGGGACCGGCTCGGTCTGGACCATCGCGCCCGAGGAGCGCTCGGACTGGCCCGTGATCGAGAACTCGCCCTCCTGGATCGCGGTCATCAGCTTCTGCTGGGAGCGGATGTCGAGCGTGTTGATCTCGTCGACGAACAGGACACCCTTGTTCGCCTTGTGGATCGCCCCGGGCTCGACGCGGTCGTGGCTGGGCGTCTCCATGCCGCCGGACTGGAACGGGTCGTGGCGGACGTCGCCCAGCAGCGCGCCGGCGTGAGCGCCCGTCGCGTCCTCGAACGGCGCGGTGCTCTCGTCGGCGGCGTTGACGATGAGGTTCGGGATCATCGCGTCGCTACCGCGGTTGGAGTAGCGGAAGGCGAGGTAGACCACGCCGGCCGCGAGGATGCCGAGCAGGATGCTCGCGGGCGACAGCAGCGTGTAGCCCAGCACGATGGCGATGATGATCCACATCAGGAACGAGCGCATCCGGTTTTTCTTCCGGGCCTCGTCCTTGTGGGCCTCCACGATCTGCTCGCCCTTGCCGGCCGGCACCGTCCGGACCTTCGGCTCGTTGCCGTCGTCGGGGTTGTGGTAGACGAGTACGTCCTGCAGGTCCTCCTTCGGGAGGAGTTCGCTCATCGCCTTCGCCAGCATCGACTTCCCCGTCCCCGGGGTGCCGATCATCATCACGTGGCGGCGCTGCTTGGCGGCCTTCTTGACGATGTCGCGGGCGTCGTCCTGCCCGATCACCTGGTCGACGAGCTTGTCCGGGACATCGATGTCCTCGGTCGAGTCGATCTGGAGTCCGCCCAGCAGGTTGTCCTCCTCGTCGTCGTCGATGAGGTCCCTGTCGACCTGGCTACCGAGGTCCTCCAGCGGGTCGTCGTCGCCCGCGTCGGCGTCCGTCGCCTCCGTAGACGGGCGCTCGCTTCGCCCCGGGGAGTCACCCGACTCCAGGGGTTCGTCCGGGTCGGGATCGACGCCCTCCTGGTCGGTGGGGGCGTCGACCCCCTCGCCGGGGTCGTGTTCCTCCGGCTCCGGGGAAACGTCGTCCGTGTCCGTATCGTTGCTCATAGAATGCGTTGCTGGCTGATCCGAAGGCTGGGGAACTGATATACTTTCTCCCTCCTTTTCCGATCTCCCATACGCCCGAAAACACCAGCAGCGCAACTGTATCGTCCGATCTCTCCGAAGGGGGTGACTCGCCACCCTTATAAACAGACAGGTCGCACGTACGAACGATGCAACGGGGCTTCTACATCGGCAGGTTCCAGCCCTTCCACAACGGTCACCGGAGCATGGTGCAGGCGATCGCGGAGGACGTGGACGAACTCGTCCTCGGCATCGGGAGCGCCGGGGACTCCCACAGCAAGCACGACCCGTTCACCGCGGGCGAGCGGATCATGATGGTGACGAAGTCGCTGGTCGACGTCGACCTCGTGACCTACGCCGTGCCAATCGAGGACCTGGACCGCAACTCGGTGTGGGTGAGCCACGTCCAGAGCATGAGCCCCGACTTCGACGTCGCCTACTCGAACAACCCGCTCGTGATCCAGCTGTTCGAGGAGGCCGGCGTGGAGGTGCGCCAGTCCCCGATGTTCAACCGCGACGTGCTGGAGGGGACGGAGGTCCGCGAGCGCATGATCAAGGGGACGAACTGGCAGCCGCTGGTGCCGGACCCGGTCGTCGAGGTCATCGAGGAGATCGGCGGCATCGAACGCATCCAGCGCGTCAGCGAGACCGACAGCAACGGCGACTGATGATCACGCTCGCCTCCGACTTCGGCTCGCCGTACCCCGCCGCGATGAAAGGCGTGATCCTGCAGGAGTCGGACGCGCGGCTGGTCGACGTGGCCCACGACTTTCCGCGGCAGGACGTGCGCGCCGCGGCGTTCTGGCTCCGCGAGGTGCTCCCGTGGTTCCCGCCGGCGGTTCACCTCGCCGTGATAGACCCGGGCGTCGGCACCGACCGCGCCGCCGTCGTCGCCCGCGCCGGCGACCACGCGCTCGTCGGGCCGGACAACGGCGCCCTCGTCCCGGCGGCTCGGGAGTTGGCCGAGAAGCCCGACGGCGTGGAGTGGTTCCGGATCGACGACGCGGACGCCGAAAGCACAACGTTTCACGGCCGCGACGTGTTCGCGCCGGCGGCCGCCGCAGTCCACGAGGCCGGCGTCGTCGGGCTGGATTCGCTGGACCTGCTGACCCCCGTCGACGATTTCGAGGCGCTCTCCTTCCCCGAGCCGACCGTCCGGGACGACGCCGTCGTCGGCGAAGTGCTGGTCGTCGACGGCTTCGGCAACGCGATCACGAACGTCCCCGGGGACGTGGTGTCGGGGCTGGACGCGGTGACCGTGAACGGCCAGTCGGTCCCCGTCGGCGAGACGTTCGCCGCGGTGCCCGAGGGCCAGTGGCTCGTCACCGTCGGCAGCCACGGCAACGTCGAACTCGACGTGAACCGGGGGCGCGGCGACGAGGCGTTCGGCGTGGACCCGGGCGACGAGGTACGGCTAACGTTCCGGTAGACGCCGCTGTTCGACGAGGGAGTCCGACGCGGCCGCCAATATTTTTACCGGCGGATATGTAGGATGACTCATCTATGGGATCCGATCGGTCAACGGGGGATGACTCGGCGGGTGCGGACGACGGGGGCGACCTGCCGGTCGCGCGGCGGACGGTGCTCAAGTCGGCCGCCGGGGCGCTGGGCGTCGGGGTCGGAGTCGCGGGCACGACGGGGGCAGCCGCCGCCCGGCGCGACGCGGTCCTCTCGGAAGGGTTCGAGGACTACTCGGTCGGCGGCTACCCGAACGGCTGGAAGAAAAACGGCAACAGCGACCAGGGGGTCGTCGACTCGCCAGCGGCCAGCGGCGACCGGGCGCTGCGGCTGACCGGCAGTTCGGGCGGCTGCTGGGAGGCCATCGCCAACGCGCCGATCGACCTGCCGGAGTCGGGGTCGGCGACCCTCCGGCTGTCGGTGTATCCGACGACGAACGGCGAGGTGGGCTGCCACGACAACCGCGGGGATATCGGGCTCGGGACGAGCGCGGAGTCGTGGAACGCCGGCGACGGGTGGCGGCTGGTCCAGTTCGGCACCGACGACCGCCTCGTCGGCCCCGGCGGCACCGACCTCGGCCCGTACGAGACCGGCGCGTGGCAGACCCTGGAGTTCACCTACGAGCGGACCGAGCGGGGCGTCCGGGTCAGCTTCGCCGTCGACGGGGCGGAACGGGGGTCGGCCGTCCGCCCGGTCAGCGAGTTCGAGAACGACATCTCGTGGCTGACGCTGTCGAGCGGCGAGTTCACGATCTATTTCGACGACGTGACGCTGACGACCGGTGACGGCGGCGGGCCGACGGCGTCCTTTACGTTCTCCCCCTCGGACCCGGAGACGAACGAGACGGTGCAGTTCGACGCCAGCGGCTCCGAGGACCCCGACGGCAGCATCGAGCGCTACGAGTGGGACTTCACCGGCGACGGCACGTTCAACGTCACCGGACAGACTGTCGACCACCGGTTCACCGACGACGTCGACTACGACGTGACGCTCCGCGTGACCGACGACGCCGGCAACCGGGACACGGTGACCAAAACGGTCCCCGTCAGCGGCAGCAACAGCGCGCCCGACGCCGCATTCACCTACTCCCCCTCGGACCCGGCGGTCGGCGACGAGGTCACGTTCGACGCCGGCCCGTCCGCGGACCCCGACGGGACGATCCAGTCGTACAACTGGGACCTGAACGCGGACGGCACCGCGGACGTGCAGGGGGAGGTCGTCTCCGAGACGTACGACTCGGCCGGGGAATACACGGTGACGCTCGCCGTCGAGGACGACGCCGGGAGCCACGACACGGTCCAGCGGACGGTGTCGGTCGGCGAGGGCAACGCAAGCCCCACCGCCGACTTCACCGTCTCGCCGGACGCCCCGGCGGTCGGCGAGCAGGTGACGCTCGACGCCAGCGCCGCCAGCGACCCCGACGGCAGCATCGCCAGCTACGAGTGGGACGTGGACGGCGACGGCTCGGTCGAGACGCAGGGGCAGGCGGTCGGGGTGGCCTACGACGAGTCCGGGACGTACACGGTCACGCTCGAAGTCCGTGACGACGACGGAGCGACCGACACCGCCCGGCGGACCATCGGCGTCGAGACCTCGAACACGCCGCCGTCCGCCGCGTTCGAGTACACACCCGGCGACCCCGCAGTGGGCGAGACGGTCACGCTCGACGCCTCCGGTTCGTCCGACCCCGACGGCTCGGTCGTCTCGTACGAATGGGACGTGGACGGCGACGGCAGCTACGAGCGGTCCGGCCGGACCGTCGACTACGCGTTCGAGTCGGCGGGCGACCACCCGGTCACGCTACGCGTCACGGACGACGCCGGCGCGACCGACGAGGTGACCGACACCGTCCCCGTCGTCGAACTGGAGGGGCCCGAGCCGTCCTTTACCATCTCGAACCCCGAGCCGATGCTCGGCGAGGCAGTCACGCTCGACGCCTCCGGCTCGTCCGACCCCGACGGCACCGTCAGGGCCTACGAGTGGGACGTCGACGGCGACGGCGAGTACGAGAAACGCGGCGTGGAGGTGACCCACCGGTTCGAGAGCACCGATGCGACGCAGGTGTCCCTTCGGGTCACCGACGGCGACGGGCTGCAGGGGACCTCGCGGCAGAACGTCGCCGTCGCGCAGACGTTCCGGAGCCGGCGCTCGCGGAAGTTCGACCTCGCGGACTCGATCGACGACGACTCGGTCCTCGCGACGCTGGAACCGCTTGCGGACGTACCGGGCGACAGGGAACTGGCGGAGTACACGTTCGGCGAACTGGAGACGGCGGCGGGCACCGGGGAGATCGACCCGGGTACGGCCAACGAGGCCGCCCGCCGGCTGCTGATCGGCGAGCGGGCGACCCACGGGATCGTCGAGACCATCGGCCCGGGCAACGACACGACCGGGCTGCGGTTCGCCCGGCGGATCGCGGAGTCGGTGTGCAGCGTCGGGATCAAGCTCCTGCTGTTCAAGGTCGCTATCGGCGAGAAGCTCGCGTCGCTGGCGTCAGGCCTCGTTGCGAGCACGCTGCTGTACACGGCCGGGGAGACGATCGCAGACGGGATCGACTACCTCTTTACCAACATGCTCCCGGCCGACGACGGGCGGACCGAGGCGCGCACGGAGGCGAAATCGAAGGCCCGGGGCCTCTGGGACGACATCGCCGCGGGCGCGGCGGCGACCGCCGAACTCATCGCCGAGGCCATCGAGACCCTCGCGGACGTCGTCGAGGGGATCGTCCGTGCGACCGTCGAGTTCAGCCGGGTCGCCCCGCTGTCGATGACCACGTCGCCGGAGTCGCTCGGGGAGCTCGCGTTCGGCAACAGCATCTGGCGGGAACAGATACGACTGCACAGCGACCTCCAGCCCGATAGCGTCGCCGGCGGGCTCCCGGGAAGCACGGAGACGGTCGCCCAGGCCCGGGAGGACGGCGTGACCACCGTCAGAACGAACTTCGAGAACATCGCGTCGGATCTGGACACGCTGAAAAACGACCTCGGGGACTTCAACGTCGTCGACTCCGTCGCGGACATCGGCGAAGCGGACTCGTGGGCCGACTACGGCCTGCAGGCGCTGCAGGCGCTGGCCTCGCTGCTGTCCAGCATCTTCAGCCTGCTCGTGGAGAGCTTCGCCATCGGGGCGACCGGGACGGCGATCCTCATGGCTCGCAAGATACACGCGGAAGTCATCGACAGCGTGCTGGCGGGAGAACATCGCGTCGACGGCTGGGCACCGGTGTAACCAATGACCGACATTCCACACCACCACGACCGACTCGCGGAGGCAGTCCGGACCGGGGACATCGAGACGGCGCTGGACGCCCAGCGCGCGATAGCGACCAGCAGCCCGCCGCTGCCCGAACTGCTCGACGAGTTCCGGGCCGCGGTGGACGCCGGCGACGACGCGCGGGCGGAGACGGTCCTGACGAAGATCGACGACCGGATCGAGGAGCGCCGGCCGGCCGAGCAGGCATCCGTCGAACAGGCGGCGCTCACCCGCGAGGAGAACGACCCGGACCGGGAGACGCTGACGGAACTGCAGACACACATCGAGAACGCGACCGAGACGAGCCTCGACAGGGCGGGGTTTCTCGGGGTCGCGACGACGTATCTGGAGGACGGCTGGGACGACACCAGCGAGGTCACCGAGGCCGCCGACACGCTCGGCAGCAAGGAACGGGAGCTCCAGTCGTCGGTCGAGCGCGTCGAGGAGACGCTCGACTCGACGACGCTCCCCGCCAGCGTCGAGGTCGTCGCCATCGGCAACGCGACCGCCCGCCGGCAGGTCGACGAGGAGTTCGCCGTCACCGCGACCGTCGAGAACCTCGGCGACCGGCGCGCCACGGACGTGACGGTGCGCGTGGAGCCCGGCGACGGGCTGGCCGCCAGCCCGGGCGAACGGGGACCGATCGCGGTCGAACCGGGCCAGCGCCGGGAGGTGGAGTTCACGGTCGTCGGAACCCGCTCGGGCGAGTTCACGCTCGGGTTCCGGGTCGATTCGGAGAACGCCGGCGTCTCCAGCGGCGAGACGACCGTCATCGTGCGGTCGGAGGCTGATCCCCCTGCCACGCCCGTCGAGGCTCTCGCCGGCACGGACGGCGAGGTGACGTTCGACGACGTGATCACCGCGATCAGCCTCTACAATCAGGACGAACCGGTCCCCGAGACGGACGGGATGACCCTCGACTTCGGCGACGTGGTCGGCGTCATCGCCGCGTACAACGAGCGTGAGACATGAGACGGGTCGTCGTCCTCGCCGTCGTGGCGTCGCTGCTGGCCGTCCCGGTCGCGGCGGCGACCGTGCCGATCTCCCTCTCGGCGAGCCACCCCGGCGAGACGACGCCCGGCAGCACCGTCGCGGTGACGCTGTCGGTGACAAACGACGGCGACCAGCCGTCCGACGCGATGGGCGTGCAGGTCGAGGACGTCCCCGAGGCGCTGACCGTCGCCGAGATCCGGTCGCCGAACGGCTCGGTCGCGGCGAACCGCAACGCCGTCTTCTGGACCGACCCCGTGCCGGCCGGGGAGACGGTGACCGCGACGTACGTCGTCGCAGTCGACGGCGACGCCCCGGCCGAGACCTACGAGTTCACGGCCCGGGCCGCCAGCGGCGACAGCGAGGTCCAGCAGGCCGTGACCGTCGACGTGGTTCCCCCGAACCAGCCCCCCGAGGCGTCGGTCGACGCGCCGAGCGAGGCCACCGTCGGGGAGCCGGTCACGTTCGACGGCAGCGGCTCGTCGGACCCCGACGGCACGGTCGCGTCGTACGAGTGGGACCTGGACGGCGACGGCGAGTACGAGGCGACCGGTCCGACGGTCGAGCACAGCTTCGACGAACCCGGCGAACGGGCCGTGGAACTGCAGGTCACCGACGACGATGGGGCGGTCGCAATGGTAGTGCGCGACGTGCAGGTACGCGAGGCGCAGGACGGCGGCAACGACGGCGACGGCTCCGACGACACGGAGAACGCATCGGCGGCGGCCGTCGCCAGCGACGGGTCGCCGTTCGACCTGGAGAACGCGCCCATCCTGCTGGGAGCCGTCGCCGTCGCGCTTGTGGTGCTGTTCGTCGGGTGGTATCTCGTCCGTGGCGGCGATGACGGGGACGACGCGGCCCCCGCCGACGACACCGGTCCCGGCGGTGCGGACGGCCCCTCGGAGTTCGGGGAGCCGCAGCCGTCGAGCGACGGCGCGCCGCCGTCCGACCAGCCTCCGCCGCGGGAACGCACCGGGCACGAGCAGGGGGCGGCAAACGACGGGCCGCCCGGTGCCGGTCCCGCAGAGGGCGGTGCGCCAGTCTCGGGTGGAGCCGGACGGGCGGCCCGCAACGAGCCGGACCGACCGGCGCACGGTGAACCGAACCGACCGGCTCGCGATGCGCCTGACCGGGCGGTTCGGGACGAGGCGGGCCGGCCGGGCGAACCAGCCGAGCGCGAGCCGCCCCGGCAGCCCGGCGGCGAGGGCTCCGGCACGGAGCCGCGACGGAACCCCGAGCACGACCGGGCGCGCGACGATCCCGGCCGGCCGAACAGCGACCCGGATCCGCCAACCGACGACGCCGGTGGCGACCCAGCGGCCGGGGACGGCACCGACGGCGACCCAGCCGGGGGTACCGAGCCCGAAGGCACCATCGAGTCACCGGCGTACTGTCCGCACTGCGGGGCGGCGATCGCGGAGTACGACCTGCCGACGCTGGAGTTCTGTCCGGACTGCGGCTCCGACCTGCAGGAGTGAGGGGGTCGAGCCCGGTCAGATCCGCTTCTCGACCCGTCGGATGCCCTCGGCGACCGACCCCCGCTCGAAGTACGCCAGTTCGACGGCAAGCACCAGCGCGGCGGCGGCCAGCACCGTCACGAACACGCCGCGCTGGTCGGCGTAGAGGTGCCACAGCAACAGCGGGAGGAAGAGCGCGGTCCCGGCGAGGCCGACGGCGGGGACGGCCCGCGACCACCCCTCGGCTTCCCCGAGCGCGAGATAGCTCATGGCGCCGAACACGACGATGAAGGCGAGCGACGCGAAGGAGGTGATCCCCTGAAGGCTCCCGTAGACGGTGAAGGCGAGCGTGAGCGCGCCGAGGCCGAGGACGATCCGCGGCGGCACCGCGCCCGCCCCGTCGCCCTCGAACCGGTCGGGCATGAGGCCGTCCGCGACGAGGCCGTCGGCGAACTGGACGCCGCTGAACAGCGTCGCGTTGATCGCGCTCGCGGTGGAGAACAGCGCCGACAGCGAGATGACGAGGCGGCCGGTCCCCCCGCCGAACCGCTCGGCCGCCGCGGCGAGCGCCGTCTCGGGGTGCCGGACGACCAGCGAGGTTTCGACGAGGCTCGTGGTGACGACGGCGACGCCGACGTAGACGAGAACGGCGACGGGGATCGAGACGTAGATCGCCCGGCGGATCGTCTCGACGGGGTCCGCGATCGCGTCCTGGTCGTACAGCAGTAGCTGCCAGCCCTGGAACGCGACGAACGACACCGCCGCGGCCACGACCGGTCCCGCACCGACCGAGCCGACGCCGGTCGCCACGCCGTCGCCCCCGACGGCTTCGGCGAGCCCCAGTGCGACGAACCCCGCGAGGACGGCGATCTTCGCCGCGACCAGCACGACCTCGACCAGCCCCGTCTCCTTCACGCCGACGAGGTTGAGACCGACGAACGCGGCGACGACCAGCGCCGACACGGCCGGGCGCGCCGGCACCCCGGCGACGGAGCCGAGGCCGGCGATGTCGACGAAGTAGCTCCCGAACGCGAAGGCGTACATCGCCATCGAGCCGACGTAGCCGACGAGCAGGGTCCAGCCGGCCATCCCGGCCAGCGTCGAACTACCCGCGAACGACTCGATGAACGTCGGCGAACCGCCCCGGTCATCGCATGCGCGGTTGAGGACGACGTAGGAGTAGCCCGCACACAGCGCCACCCCGCCGGCGATGGCGAAGGCGAGCCACGCGAGCGCCCCCGACACCTTGACGACGACGCCGAGGACCGCGTAGATCCCGCCGCCGATCATCCCGCCAAGTGCGATCGCCACGGCCTCCGTGAGACCGAATCGACCGCTCATGGGGCGGGGTTGGCAGGCGAGGCTGGTAAAAATTGTTCGCAGCGGTCCGAGGTGTACGCTACCGCGCTACTCCGCGGAGATCACGTCGTCGATCCGGGCGATCATCGTCGCCGCCTCGGTCGCGGACTCGACGGCCTCGCGCTTGACGGCGACGGGGTCGACGATCCCGTGTTCGACGGGGTCGCCGACCTCGCCCGCCTCGCCGTCGGTGATGAGGCCCGCACGGCCCTCCGCGTCGAAGGCGGACCGGAGGTCGACGAGCGCGTCGATGGGGTCCATGCCCGCGTTCTCGGCGAGCGTGCGCGGCAGCACGTCGATCGCGTCGGCGAACGCCTCGACGGCGAGCTGCTCGCGCCCCTCGGTCCCGGTCGCGGCGTCGCGCACGGCGTCGGCGGCCGCGATCTCGCTCGCGCCGGCACCGGGGACGACGCCGCCGGTCTCGGCGGCGGCGATGACCACGTCGAGCGCGTCGTTGACCGCGCGCTCCAGTTCGTCGGCGACGTGGTCGGTGCCGCCGCGGACAAAGAGCGTGACGGACTCGGCGGCCGCGCCGCCCTCGACGAACGCGAGTTCGTCGTCGCCGAACGTCTCGGTGCGGACGCGCTCGGCGTGGCCGAAGTCCTCGTCCGCGAGGTCGTCGAGCGCGCCGACGCGGGCGGCACCGGTCGCCCGGGCGATCCCCTTCGCGTCGTCGTCGTCGACGCTGGAGAAGGCGAGGACCCCGCGCTTCGAGAGGTAGGAGGCGACGCGGTCGTCGAGGTCGCCCGTGGTAAAGGCGACGTCGACGCCGGCGTCGTCGAGCGTCTCGGCGTACTCGCGGAGTTCGCGCTCCTCGGACTCCATGGCAGTCGTCAGCTGGTCGACGGAGTCGACCGAGTACTCGGCGTCCACGTCGCCCGTGTTGACCTCGAGGTCCACGTCGAGGACGGCGATCGTCGCGTCCTCGACCGCGGCGGGCATGCCGTCGGTCGCGGGGTCCTCGTCGAGGACGATCCCCTCGACGAGTTCCGTCGCCGTCGAACTCGCGCCGACGCGGGTGTGGACGGTGACGGCGTCGCGGTCGACGCCGTCGCCGGTCTCGGCGTGGCGGACCGCGTCGACGACCGTCTCGGCGAGCGTCTCGGCGGCGACGCCGCCGGTGCCCTTGCCGGTCATGCTGGACTCGGCGACCTGCGCGAGCAGGTCGTCGTCCACGTCGGCGTCGATGGCCTGATCCTCGACCGCGTCGACGGCGACCTCGGCCGCGGCGTGGTACCCCTGGACGATCGTCGTCGGGTGGACGTCGTCCTCCAGCAGGCTCTCGGCCTTCGCGAGCAGCTGGCCCGCGAGGACGGCCGCCGTCGTCGTGCCGTCACCGACTTCCTCCTCCTGTGTCTCCGCGACCTCGACGATCATCTCGGCCGCCGGATGCTCGATGTCCATCTCCTGGAGGATCGTCGCCCCGTCGTTGGTGATGACCACGTCCCCGGAGTCGGAGACGAGCATCTTGTCCATCCCCCGCGGGCCGAGCGTCGTGCGGACGGCCTCGTTGACCGCCTTGCCGGCCGCGATGTTGGACTGCTGGGCGTCCTTGCCCTGGGTTCGCTGGCTGTCCTCCGAGAGAACGAACATCGGCTGTCCGCCCATGCGCTGCTGTGGGTTCGACTCTGCCATGGTGAATCCTCACCTCTGAATCGTTTGCGGTTCTATATAAATTTTGCTGGTCCGGTCGGGCGGAACCGCAAGCAACCAGCGGGGTGGCGGCCGGTCGCCGTCCCGCCGGTCCGCGACCGCGAAAACCGGTGCGAAAAAATACCACGGGGGGAAAGCACTACTGAATGCTGGAGCTGGAACACCGGTTCCGCGTGGTCGACGTGCACGCGCGGCTGAATCCGGACGACATGTCGGCGGTCCGCGGCCGGGCCATCTCGCCGGACAAGCTGGAGCGCGAGATGCACCAGGCGGGCGTCGTCCGCTCGGTCGTGTTCCCGAGTTCCGCCGACGACCGGAGCTACCTGCAGGCGAACAACGCCGTCGCCCGGCTCTCCGTCGAGCGACCGTTCGTCGCCTTCGCCCGGATCAACGGGCCGCGGACGCCCGGCGAGTCGGCCGGTGCGCGGCTGCGCAACCTCACCGCCTCGCGCGACGACAGCCACACCTCCCCGGAAGACGTCGAGCAGTACGCCTACGACGACCGCTTCTACGGGTTCAAAATAAACCCCGGCACCGACGGCCTCCCCGACGAGGACGTGCTGGACGAACTCGACGACGTGGGGCTGCCGGTGCTGGTCCACGGCGGCGAGTCCTGCCCGCCCGAGGTCGTCGCGGACGAACTGCTCGACCGCTCGTTCCCGGTCATCCTCGCGCACTTCGGCGGCCACCCGCTCGACCGCGGGCTGATGGACGAGGCGATAGACCTGCTCGGCGAGTACGACGGCTACTACCTCGACACGAGCTTCGTCCGGTACCGCGAACAGCTGGAGCGTGCCCTGCTCGAACACCCCGACCGCGTCATGTTCGGCAGCGGCGCGCCCTCGGCTCACCCGAACGTCGGCGTCATGGAGATACTGACGCTCGACGTCTCCGAGGACAAGATGCGCCGTGCGTTCTCGAAGAACGCGGTCCGCGTGGTCGACGCCCTCGCGCCCGAGAGCGAGCGATAGAACCGCGGCGTTCGTCGCACCGGGGCGGTGACGGGACGGCGACGGCAACGGCGACACGGACGCCGCCGGCCGCGACGGCACGCCCGACGGGAGCGGCGGCTAACGGCGATTCGACACGTCCGGGAGAGCGGTCGCTACAGTTCCTCGGTGCTTCCTTCCGGTTCGCGCTCGCGGAAGATCTGTCCCTCGAACAGGTTCACCATCACGTCGTCGTTTTGCCAGGCGTCCGGGGAGAGGCCGGCCTTCCGGCAGACCCGGGCGAGGTACTCGGCCTCGGACCAGTCGTTCTCGACGGGGACCGTGGGGTAGAGCCAGCCGCTGTCGCGGCCGTCGTCGACGGCGACGCCGTGTGTGCCGAGCTCCATGTCCGACACCGGGTCATCCGTGAGGACGACGTTGCGGACGGCACAGACGGAGACGGTGAGGTTCGACAGTTCGGCGGGCGTGACCTCGGAGCCACAGGAGTCGTCGCTGGCCGCGCGAATGGCGGAGTCAACGATGACGTGTCCGAGCTGTTCGTCGCCCTGATACCCGCCGGAGCAGCCCCGGAGACTCCCCCGTCCCCGCGTCGATTCGAGACGGACGAACGCGCCGGTGCGCGCGTAGAACGCGTCGCGCATGCTCCCCGGCTGCTCGCGCTGTCCGTTTCGAACGTACGACTCGACGGCTTCCCGCGCCAGTTCCACCGCTCGCGCGCCGTCTTCGTACGAGAGATCGACGCTCTGTACCTGAGACATACACAGTCCAATGGGGCAGACGGCCTTCAACCCTTCCCTTCGAACGGTCGAAACCGTGTTCGTACGCGGGAAAGCGGCTCCGAAACGTTGGTATTCGGTACGCAGCTGGTACGTATCTCGCACCCACCCAGTCGCCGGCCGAAGCCGGAACCTACCGTCGGTAAGCACGACTTACTGCGCCGCTGTGGGGCGATCCGACCGAACCACTTAACCGCGGGAGCGGACTACGATCGGACGGTAGAGAGAGCCCGACTGCCGCGGCGCGCGGGCCGGCGACGGCTCGCGCGTGCCACGCGGGACCGTCCCCCCGGGACGCTCCGCGCCCGCGAGGAAAGTCCCCCCACCGCCGGGCGGGCGACCGGGCACAAGCCCGGAGCGGGAGACCGCTGGCTCTGGAACAGAAACGACACGTCTCCGTCCGACCGATGAGGCGCGCGAACCCGACCGAGAGGGAGGGGAGCTAACCCGCCGAGGGAAGGGTGGCCGCGGAAGCGACCACGCGGGCGGAGGACCGATGGAACGGCGAACCCTCGCCGGTGCAAGTCCGCGCGACAGGTAGCCCGGCGAACCCTTCGGGGTGGCGCGGACGCTCAGCCGAATGTCGGGCCGAACAGAAGGGGGCTTACTCCTCTCTGCCGTTCTCCGTGCCGAGACGGCCGTCCGTCCAGCGCCGCACCCGGCCTCGTCCCGACCGAACGAACGACCCCCTTCGCGTCGTACGTCGGACGTGTCAACCGCACGTTCGGTGGTGACGCTCGTCCGGGACCGGAACCTCACCTTTCTCGCGGCGAGCATCGCCTACTACGCGTTCGTCTCGCTGATCCCGCTCATGCTGCTCGCGCTGGTCGTCGCCTCGGCGGTCGGCGGGCAGGCGTTCGCCGACCAGGTCGTCGCGTTCCTCGGACAGTACCTCTCCGGCTCCGGCCAGGAGGTCGTGACGGAGGCGCTGACGAACGCCGAGGGCCGGGTCGGCGCGTCGGTGGTCAGCCTCGTCGCGCTGACCTGGAGCGGCCTGAAGCTGTTCCGCGGGCTCGACATCGCGTTCGACGAGGTGTACGGTGACGAACAACAGCCCGGGCTGGGCGAGCAGGTCCGGGACGCGCTCGTCGTCGTCGCGGCGGTCGGCGCGGCCGCGGTGCTGGTGATCGCCGTCGCCGTCGCGTACCGGACGGTCGACCCGGCGATCCCGTTCGTCAGCGTGTTCGGTTCGCTCGCGCTGGTCGCGGTGCTCGCCGTCGCGTTCCTCCCGCTGTTTTACTTCCTGCCGCCGCGGCGCGTGTCGCTCCGGGAGGCCCTTCCCGGGACGGTGGTCGCCGCTGGCGGGTGGGTCGTCCTCCAGATCGGCTTCCGCGTGTACGCCGGCTACGCCGCGACGTACGAGGCGTACGGCTACATCGGCGGGGTGTTGCTGTTCGTCACGTGGCTGTACTTCGCCAGCATCGTGATCCTCCTCGGGGCGGCCGTCAACGTCGCGCTGGAGTCCGTCGAGCGCTGACCGCGCTACTCGAACCCGACCGATTCGGCGTCCGCCCGTGCGCGGGCCGCCGCCTCGTCGATGTCGAACTCCCGGACCACCTCGCCGTCGCGGACCAGCGGCTCCAGCAGTGACTCGGCGTCGGCGGGCGCGTCGGCGGCCGCGAGCCCGACGTGGTGGCGGCCGTCGGGCGTCCGGTAGACCTGCTTGACTCCCGAGAGCTTCCCGCGCTTGGCGACGGGGTCGCCGTCGACCGAAACGATGTCCAGCCCGAAGTCCAGCGGGTCGGCGTCGGTGACGTAGCTCCCGACGCCGAAGCCGTCGGCCACGTCCCGGAGGTTCCGGAGCGCGTCGGGCGTCAGGCCACCGGAGAGGAAGATGCCCACGTCCTCGCGACCGCGGGCGTCGAGTTCCCAGCGCACCTCGCGGACGATGTGCCGGAAGTCGCCGCGTCGCGAGCCAGTGGTGTCGAGGCGGACGCTGTCCAGGGCGTCGCCGAGCGTCTCGGCCGCGCGGATGGACTCGTCTTTCTCGTCGGTGAACGTGTCACAGAGCGCGACGCGGGGCACGTCCTCGCCGACGGCCTCGTCGAACGCCGCCCACGCGGCCTCCTGATTTCCTCGGCCGAAGCAGATCACCAGCGCGTGGGGCATCGTGCCACCGGCCTCCCGGCCGAGCACCTCGCCGGCGGCGACGTGGGAGAAGCCGTCGAGTCCGGCGACCAGCCCCGCCCGCTCGACGACCGGCGTGATCGTCGGGTGGACGTGGCGCGCACCGAACGAGAGCACCAGCGACTCGGGGGCTGCCTTGCGCGCCCGGAGCGCGTTCGTCGTGAAGGCGCTGGCCCCCGAGAGGAAGCCGAGCAGCGACGTCTCGAAGCGGGCGAACTCCAGATACGGCCCCTCGATCCGGAGGACCGGCCCCCCGTCGAACAGCCGGCCCTCGCGGAGCGCGTCCACGTCGACGTTCCGCCCCTCGAACAGCGTCGCCACGTCCTTGACGCCCGCGAACGCGTGGAACTCGCCGGTCGGGAACTGGTCCTGGGTCACTTCGGCGACGACCCGCGGGTTCCTGCCGGCGTGTTCGAGCGTCCGCTCCGTGCGCTCGAAGTAGGCGTCCGTCGCGGTGCCGTCGAGGATCGCGTCGGCCGACACCGTGTCGAACGGGTTGCTCATACGGTCACTTCCCGGCGCGCTCGAAAAAGCTATCCGGTACGGGCCGCCGGGCCGGCGGCGGTCCCCCGCCTATCCGGCACGCTCGGCGTGGACGGCCGACAGGTCGGCGACCGTCGGCGCGTTGACGACCCGCACGGTCCGCCCCTCGCGGACGACCCGGAACGCATCGCCGAACGGGTCGTCCTCGGGCACGCGGTAGACGCCGTCCCCGACCCGCTCCGCGCCGCGCCCGTCGAGCAGGTCGCGGTACGCGGCGGCGAACTCGCGGGCGTCGGCCCGACTCTCCCACTCGCTTGCGAACACGTAGCCGTACTCGCCGTCGGCGCGGTACGGCACCACCGTATCGCCCGCCCACCCCTCCGTTATCGGGTGGGAGTAGTTGTACCGCCGGTCGTCGCTGGTCAGGTGTGCGTCGGGGATCACGCCGTTGTGCTGGAACGTCGCGTACAGCGTCGCCTCGCCGAGCGTCTCCGTCCCGCCGAACCGCTCCCAGCCGTCGGCCGAGCGGTCCGGCACCGTCACGTTCACCGGGCCGTCGTCGGGGTAGCGCTCGGGGTGGATCAGCTGTTCGGTGCTCGCCGGGAACGCGTCGTACGCGTCGTCGACGGCGTCCCAGCCGCCCCGCTCCCGGAGGTCACCGACGAACGTCGGCCCGTCGGAGTAGGGGGCGAACGTGGCGAGGAACAGGCCGCGGTTGTACGACCGCGACGACGGGACCCGGGGAGCCTGCTCGATGCAGTCCCACTCCTCGCCGCAGCGCTCCTCGTAGCGGTCCATCACGTAGTTCGCGTCGCCCTCAACCAGCCCGGTCGCGGCGCGTCGCCCGTCGAGCGACGAGGCCGACCCGCCGAGCCGGAGGTGCTGGGCCTGAAGCGCGTGGACGAGTTCGTGGACGAGCGTCGCCCGGGAGACTGCCGCGGCGTCCGGGTCGTCGGCGACGACCACGATCCGGCCGCCCGAGTAGTAGCCCGCGACCGAGCCGCCGTACACCTCGGCGAAGGCCGCCTCGGCGGTCGTGTCCTCGCCGACGATCATGGCGGCCTCCCACACCACGTCGTCACGGGCCGTGTAGGACCGCCCCAGCCCGCCGCGCTCCCGGAACGCCTCGCGGGAGATCACCTCCACCGGCACGTCCTCCTCGAACTCCAGCCCCCGGATCCGTTCGATCCGGGCCATCGCGCGGACGGTGACGGCGTCGAGTTCCGCCTCGTCGAGTCCGTCGCTGGCGTCGACGTCGACCGCGTCGTCGTACCAGTAGCCGCCCTCCCAGCCGCGGGGGTCCTCGTCGTAGCCGGGCGGGGTGTCGGTACCCCCCAGCGGCGACGCACAGCCGGCGGTCACGAGCAGGCAGGCGACGACGAGGACGCGAGCGCGCATCGTGCAAACGGGAGGACCGCGGGAAAATAACGGTTGGCCTACGCGCGCCGCCGGGCGAGCAGGAGCGACGCGAGCAGGGCCGCGACCGCGGCACCGACGCCGAAGCCGGGTTGGCCGCCGGAGTCAGTGCTGTTGTCCGACCCCGAGTCGTCGCTCTCGGAGGCGGAATCGCTGTCGGAGTCGCCGTCGTCCGAGTCGCTATCCGAATCGGAGTCGCTGTCGTCCGAGTCGGAACCGCTGTCGTCCGAATCGCTGTCGCCCGAGTCGCTATCGTCCGAATCACTGCCGTCGTCCATGTCGGCCGCGGTCACGTTCGGCGCGTCCGCGTGGACCGCGTCGAGGCCGTCAAGCGTCGGCGCGTTGACGATGGTGACGGTTGTGCCGTCCTGTACGACCGCGAAGGCGTCGCCGAAGGCCGCGTCGTCGGGGATCCGGTAGACGCCGTCGGCCGCCTCGACGGACTCGGCGTTGCGGTACTCGAGCACCTGCCGGTAGCCCTCGACGAACTCGGACGCGTCGGCCTCGGAGTCCCACGTCGTGTTCCAGACGTACGCCGTCTCGTTCGTGGCGGCGTCGTCGCTCACGAACGGCACGAGCTTGTCACCGTCCCAGCCGGCGGTGTAGGGGTGCGAGTAGTTGTACGGGTCGACCGGGTCGGGCTGCCCGTCGCTCCCGCGGTTGATGAAGCTCTGCGTGCGGATGATCTGGGTCGCCCCGTTGCTGTCGTAGGTGGGGTACAGCAGCATCGAGAACATCCCGGCCTCGCCGAAGCTGGCGTGGTCGATGCCGCCCTCGATCTCCAGGCGCTCCCAGTCGTCGCTCGGCGGCGTGGCGACCGACACGTTCGTCGGCGCGTCCTCGCCGTACTTCTCGGGGTGGATCACCTGCTCGGTGCTCGCCGGCGGGTTCTCGTACACCGCGTTGACGCCCTCCCAGCCTGCTTCCTCGTAGATGCCCTCGACGAACGCCGGGCCGTCGCTGTAGGGCTGGAAGATCGTGAGGTAGATACCGAGGTGGATGTTACCGCCGCCCCCAGCGCCGCCGCCCTGGGGCATCAGGCAGTCCCACTCGGCCTCACAGCGCTGGCCGTACCGGTAGTCGACGTAGTTGCCGTCGCCCTCGATGATCCCGTCCTTGGCGTTGTGCAGTTCCCGCGTCGACTGGTTGTACCGCGAGGTGTTGAACTGCTGGTCCTGCAGCGCGTGGAACAGCTCCTGCGAGAGGGTGATCTCGTTCATCTTCGGAGCGGTCGTGTTCTCCGAGACGATCACGATCCGCTCCTCCGTGGGGCTGTAGTAGCCCGCGACGCTGGAGCCGTAGAGCGCCTCCTGTTCGGCGATCGCGGACGAGTCCTCGCCGACCATCAGCGTGGCCTCCCACTTGACGTTCTGGTGGAGCGCCTCGGCGTCGGTGACGTTCGTGAACTGCCCGGCGTTCTCCTCGCGGTACTGCTCGCGGGAGATCACGTCCACGGGCACCGTCCGCTGGAACTCGAGCTGGCGGACCACCTCGACGCGGGCCATCCCGCGGGCGACGACCGCGTCGAGTTCGCTGTCGTTCAGGCCGTCGCTCCGGTCCACGTCGATGCTCTCGTTGTACCAGTAGCCGTTCTCCCACCCGATCACGTCCTCGTCGGGGTCGGGCGGTGCGGTGTGGTTGTCGGTCTGGTCGTCCGTCGCCGACGACGGGGCGGCGTCGGCCGAGCCGTCCGAGTCGGTCTCGACTGTTGGCCGGTCCGTCGCGTCCGCCGCGACTGCACCCGGCACCACCGCCGAGAGGGCGACGACCGTCGCGATCATGAGTACGGGTAACGCTCGCATACGATAGTCGACGGTTGGACCGAACGTGTAAAAAAGATCGGGAAAGCGACGGGTCGCGACGCGGCGCAAACGGTTTTTCGACCGAACGCGTACGGCCGCGCATGCGACTCGATCCCGACTCGACGGCCGTCGTGGTCGTGGACATGCAGAACGGCTTCGCCCACCCGGACGGGAGCCTGTACGCGCCCGCAAGCGAAGACGCGATCGACCCGATCGACGAACTGCTCGGTCGCGCCCGCGACGCCGGCGCGTCCGTGGTGTTCACCCGCGACGTGCACCCGCCCGAGCAGTTCGAGGACGCCCACTACTACGACGAGTTCGACCGCTGGGGCGAACACGTCGTCGAGGGGTCCTGGGAGACGGAGATCGTCGACGGCCTGCCCGTCGCCGAGGACGACCACGTCGTCACGAAACACACGTACGACGCGTTCTATCAGACCGACCTCGAAGGCCATCTCGACGCCCACGGGATCGACGACCTGCTGATCTGTGGCACGCTCGCGAACGTCTGTGTGCTCCACACCGCCGGGAGCGCCGGCCTGCGGGACTACCGCCCGGTGCTCGTCGAGGACGCCGTCGGCTTCATCGAGGAGGACCACCACGAGTACGCGCTGGACCACGCCGACTGGCTGTTCGGGGAGGTCGAATCGCTGGACGACATCGCGTTCGCCTAGCGGAACTCGACGCCGGTGACCTCGAAACGCGCGCCGCCGTCGGTCGATTCGGTCGCCGCGACCGACCAGCCGTGCGCCTCCGCCACGTCGCGAACGATCGCCAGACCCAGCCCGGTCCCGTCGTCGTCGGTCGTGTAGCTCCGCTCGAACACCGCCTCCTGATTTTCCGGCGGGATCCCGAGGCCGTCGTCGGCGACGTAGAACCCGGTCGCCCCTGCCTCGCGGTCGGAACCGACCCGTTCGAGCGTGCCAACCCGGACGGTCACCGGCGGGCGCTGTGCCGGCCCGCCGTCCGCGCTCTCGGCAGACCGGTACAGCGGGGCCCCGGAGTCGCCGTCGGCCGGGGAATCCCCCGGCGAGCCGTGTTCCACGCTGTCCTGCCGAGCCTGCGAGGCAGGGCCCGTCGAACCATGTTCGACGGCGTCATCGGAACGCGACGCGTTCCGATTGCTCGTGGAACCGTGTTCCACGCTATCCTGCCGAGTCTGCGAGGCAGGGCCCGTCGAACCATGTTCGACGGCGTTCCGAAACAGGTTCTCGAACAGCTGGCGGAGCCGCGACCGGTCGGCGGCGACGACCGCATCCTGGGCCGTGACCTCGAATGCGGCGTCGGCCGAGTCGATCCCGTCCCAGGCGTCCCGCGCAACGTCGGCCAGCCGCACCGGTTCGGGGTCGGTCACGTCCCGGCCGCTCCGGGCGAGTTCGAGGAGGTCGTCGACGAGCACCTCCATCCGGTCGAGCGCTTCGTCGACCTCCGCGAGCGCCGTCTCGTCGTCCGTCTCCCGGGCCACGTCGAGGTAGCCCTGTGCGACCGACAGCGGGTTGCGGAGGTCGTGGCTGACGATGTCGGCGAACTCGTCGAGCCGCTCGTTCTGCCGCGCGAGGTCGCACTCCCGTTCGGCCCGGGTCAGCGCGGCGGTCGCGTTGGCCGCCAGCACGGCAGTGAGCTGGACGGCCGTGTCGTCGCGACTGAACGGCTCCTCTGAACCGGCCCCGAGGACGCCGTACTCGCCCAGCGGGAACAGCGCGACGCCGCGGACCGGCGTCGACTCGTCCTTGAGGGCGCAGTCGGCGTCGTGGACGTTTTCGACGACCAGGCGCTCGCCGCGCTCGTACACCGTCCCCTGGAGTCCCTCCCCGACGGCGTACGAGGGGACGGGGTCGTACAGGTCGCGGAGTTCGTCCGTGGTGGCGACCGGAACCAGCCGCCCGTCCTCGTAGGCGTGGATCCCGACGTACTCAAGGTCGAGGACCTCGCGGACCGCCTCGACCGTCCGTTCGCACACCGCTTCCGGCGTGCTCGCCCCCATGAGGTCGCGGCTGGCGTCCTGTATCGCCGCGAGCGACCGCTCCCGCTCCCGACGCCGGGTCACGTCGCGGAGAACGACGACCGCCCCCTTGTTGCCCGAGAGCGGCGTCACCCGGGAGTCGAAGGAACGGCGATCACCGTCGACTGCGACCGCCACCGCCTCGTCGTCGTGGGCGCTGTCGACATCGACCGCCGCGGCGATCGACGGGAACGCGTCCCCGAACCGCCCGCCGAGCGGCGCGGCGCGCGGCGACAGTCGCTCCGCCGCGGGGTTGACGTCGACGACGTACCCTTCGCCGTCGACGGCGACCATCGGGTCGTCCATCGTGTCGACGACCGCCGACCGTGCGACCGGGGAGCGGTCGAACAGCCCGTACCCGAACAGCGCCCAGAACACGACGACGCCCTCGACGATGAACGCGAAGGGCGTCAGGTCGAGTTCCGGGACGGGCGAGACGCCGGCGTAGTAGACGGCGTTCGCGGCCGCCGGCGGCAACGCCCCGGAAAGCACCAGCAACGACTGCTTCCGGTAAAGACCGGTCGACGCCGCCGCGACGCCCGCGATCAGCACGACGCCGGCGGCGATGAGCAGGTAACTGTACGCGACGCTGGCCCACCAGCCGGCGGCGTAGTCGACGACCAGCAGGCGGAACGACCCCCGGGTGACCATCTCCGGGGCCGACCAGAGGACGCCGCCGGAGCCGTTGGCGAGCGTGAGCGCCGCTGTGACCGCCGGCACCGCGTACGTCGCGGCGGCGAACCGTCGGGTCGATCCCTCGCCGTACTCGCTGTAGTCCACGGCGAACAGCAGCCACGTCGCTGGAACGAAGAGGAGCACCGCCATCCGGATCTGGAACCAGGGCAGCGCCCCGGCGACGTCCGTCGCCGCGAGTTCGGCCGCGAACGCCGCCAGCCAGACGGCGTTTGCCCCCATCATCGCGGCGAACGGCCGCGCTCCGCGGCGGTCGCGCCGCTGCCACGACAGCACCGCGAGCACCAGCGCCACGCACGCCGCTACGCCGGCGGCGGCGGAGAGCGCGGCCATGGAAGGGGAGTAGTACCCGAACAACCTACGATACAATCAGGTTGCGTGAAAATATCAGTGTCGGTTCGTGACCGTAACACATACGCGGTCACCCGCCGCGAAGTCGGCGTCCGGACACACTAGTTTCGCGCCGGTGCGATCCCGCCCGAAAAAAAGCGAGAGGCCGGTGACCGGGTCGCCGTTCGCCGACACCGTCACGTCGTCCCAGGCGACGGTGCGCCCGTCGGCAACGCCGACGCTGTCGCCGAACAGCGAGACGGACCCGTCCCCACCGCCAGCGAGCAGGCCGCCCCCGGTGTAGTGTGGGAGGCCGCCGTCGAGCACGCCACCGTCGTCAGCGCCGACGCCCGCGTAGTACGTGTCCGGTTCGGGATGGACGGGCGCGTCCAGAACCACGTACGTCTCCGCCGACTCCACGACCCGCCCGGTCCCGTCCCAGTCGAGCGGGCGAACGTCCGCATCCAGCGACAGCGGGAGCGACCCCGCGGCGCGATACGGGTTCGCGTCCGGGTCGCGGAAGCCGAGATGCAGGTGGTTGTCGACCCACGGAGCGAAAAAGCCCGAGCGAATCATCTCGCCGATCGAGTCGCCGACCCCGACGGTGTCGCCCGGTTCGACGGCCGGGTCGACGTGCAGGACGCGAGCGACGAGGCCGTCGCCGTCCGGACGCTCGACCGGCGACCGGGACCGGTCCACGTCGATCAGGATCAGGTGGTCGTGCTCGACGGCGTACGGCTGCTCCGGCGCGGTCACCGTCCGGGTGTCGACCACCTCGCCGGCGACTGGGCTGGGCGCGGTGTTCGACGCCGGGTAGAGGTCGACCGCACACCCCCGGTCGTGGGCGTCGTACGGCGAGTTGTACAGCGAGAGCCGCGGGTACGGCGAGTCGACTGGCACCGACAGCGTGACGGCCATCGTCCGGCGTTGGGACCGAGGCGTTTAGTCGTCTCGGGTCCAGGAACCGGCATGCGCGTACTGCGGGGCCGCGCGGCAACGATCGACGCCGACCGGGACGCGACGGCTCAGTTGGTGACGGCAGCGGGCGAGCACGACGAGCGCGCGCTCCGGGTCTGGACGCCTCACCGACAGGTGGCCTTTGGCCGCCGGGACGCCCGGGCGGACGGTTACGAGGCAGCGCGAGTCGCGGCGGAGGAACAGGGGTTTCCCCCGGTCGAACGCGACGTCGGCGGCCGCGCCGTCGCGTACGCCGGCAGCACGCTCGCGTTCGCGCTCGCGGAGCCGGTTTCGGACCTGCGCGGCGGGATCGACGAGCGCTACGAACGCGCCACGACGGCGGTCGAACGCGCGCTGCAGCGCGTGGGCGTCGACGCCGAACGCGGCGAACCGGACGACGCGTTCTGCCCGGGGACACACTCGCTCCAGTGCTGCGGGAAGGTCGTCGGCATCGCCCAGCGCGTCCGGCAGGACGCCGCGCTCACCGCCGGCGTCGTGGTCGTGGCCGACCGGGAGGGGATAGCCGCGGTGCTGGCCGACGTGTACGCCGCGCTGGCCGTGCCGTTCGACCCCGAGTCCGTCGGCAGCGTGGCCGCCGCTGGCGGCCCCGCGGACCCCGACGAGGTCCGGAATGCGGTCGAACGCGCGTTCGTCGGCGACGCCGACGCGACGGTCGAGCGCGTGGACTGATCCGGGGGACTTACCGACCAGCCCCGCCGAGTGGCACGCATGATCATCGGGTCGGCGACGCTACCGGACGGCCGCGAACGCGACGTGCGGATCGAGGACGGAACCATCGCCGCGGTCGGCGGGAACCTTGGCGAAGCGGACATCGACGCGACGGGGAAACGACTGTTCCCGGGTGCAGTCGACGTACACGTCCATTTCCGACAGCCCGGGTTCCCGCACAAGGAGACGTGGGAAACGGGGAGCCGAAGCGCCGCCGCGGGCGGCGTGACGACCGTCGTCGACCAGCCGAACACCGACCCGGCGACGGTGACCGGCGCGGCGTTCGACGAGAAGGCGGAACTCGCCCGCGAGTCGCTCGTCGACTACGGGATCAACGGCGGCGTGTCGCCGGAGTGGGACCCCGATTCGTTGTTCGAGCGGCCGCTGTTCGCGCTCGGCGAGGTGTTCCTCGCCGACTCGACCGGCGACATGGGGATCGACGCCGACCGCTTCGCCGACGCCGTGGCGCTGGCGAGCGACGAGAACGTGCCCGTGACGGTCCACGCGGAGGACGCCGACCTGTTCGACGAGGCCGCGCTGGAGCGGGCCGGCGACGGCACCGGTCGCGACGCGGACGCCGACGCGTGGTCGGCCTACCGGACCGCCGCCGCCGAAGCGGCCGCGGTGGAGCGTGCGGTCGAAGTGGGAGCGGACGCCGGCGTCTCGCTCCACATCGCTCACACCAGCACGCCGGAGGGCATCGACGCCGCCAGCGAGGCGGGCGCGACCTGCGAGGTGACGCCCCACCACCTGTTTCTCTCGCGGGACGACCTCGACGACCTCGGGACGTTCGGGCGGATGAACCCGCCGCTCCGGAGCGAGGACCGGCGGGAGGCGGTGTCCGAGCGCGTCGCCGACGGCACCGTCGACGTGGTCGCCACCGACCACGCGCCCCACACCCGCGAGGAGAAAGACGCCGGGATCCGGGACGCGCCGAGCGGCGTCCCCGGCGTGGAGACGATGCTCCCGCTGTTGCTGGAGGAGGCCCGACAGGGTCGGCTGTCCTACGAGCGGGTTCGGGACCTCGTGGCGGCCAACCCGGCCGAGATATTCGGCCTGCCGACCAAGGGCCGGATCGAGGCGGGCCGGGACGCCGACCTCGTGCTGTTCGACCCGGACGACGCCCGCGAGATCCGTGGCGACGACCTCCACTCGAAACCCGGGTGGACGCCGTTCGAGGGGCGGACGGCCGTCTTCCCGGAGCTGACGCTCCTGCGCGGCGCGGTCGCCTACGACGGACGGGACGGAGAGCGGTTCGGCGACGCCGTCGGTGAGAACGTCCGAGCGTAACCGTCACCACCCTATCGAGTTGTATTCCGTCTATACAACCCGATTTGATGGTACAACCGATTTGGGAGATATAAGAGTGTCGCAGTCTTTAATAGGTGTACCGCTGAAAAAGCGGCCGATGGAAAAGGCGTTCGTCGTACTTGGAGACGTCGTCGGATCACGTGAAGTAGCGGACAGGGAATCTCTACAGCTAAGTTTACAGAATTCAATAGAGAAAATAAATAAACGGCACGCGAACGATATCCGGGCGGACTTTTCCCTCCTGAAGGGGGTCGACGAACTGGGCGGGGTGCTCACTGGGGTGTCGCCGCTGTACGAGGTCATCAAAACGATCTACAGAGGCACCTTTCCGACGGGGGTCAGATTTGCGGGGGTGTACGACAGGGTGGACGTCGGTAGCGAACAGAACGACGTTGCGGAGATGGACGGGCCGGCCTTCCACCTTGCAGACGGTCTCCTCTCCGACCTCGACGCCGACGGCCGACTGTTCTCCCTCTATACTGGCGACGATCTGTTGGATGTACTCATAGGAAACTACGTGAATCTTTGCCTGATGCAGATGAACGAATGGACGCGCCGTGAGATGGAGATCGTCGACACGTACGAACGGGTGGGGACACAGAACGAGGCCGCAGGAGAACTCGACGTGTCCCAACAGCGCGTGTCGAACGTGATCGGAGAAACCAACTGGAAGCAGTTTCACCGAATGGAATCCGATCTGAACGACGCTCTCGCGACCTACGACGAGTTGTTATGATCGGGATTCCGATGTCTGGGTCCCCCGTTCTCGTCGCCGGCGGCGTTTTCCTCCTGGCGACCAGCGGCTGGGTACTCGAATCGGTCCTCAATCACCTCCTCGAGGAGAACCCGACCGAAAACCTCGACAAGACCCAGCGGGACACCGGACGGATCATCGGCAAGTGCGAGAACGTGTTGGTGTATCTCTTCATGGTACTGGGGGCGTACACCGCGCTCGGACTGATCTTCGCCGCTAAGTCGTTGGTCCGGAAGGAGGACATCGACAGCGACGACACGTCGTACTACCTGACCGGCACGCTCGTGAACTTCACGTACTCCATCGTGGTTGCAGTCGTCTTCCGGACGGTCGCCTGATCACAGCCCCGCGGTCGCGACCGACGCCGCGACCATCACGCCGACGCCGAACCCGGTGACCCGGCTCATCGCCCGCCGGGAGTCCGATTCGGTCCAGTCCGACCCGGTGTCGAGGTAACGCTGCATGTTCTCGAAGCCGCGGCCGGCCATGACCGACCCGGACCAGCCGAGCAGGCCGACCCCGAAGGCGAGCGCGCCGAGCGCGAACACCTGCTCGGTCGCCGTCCGGAGGCCGTCCCGAAGGGCGAAGGCGACCACGCCGCCGACGCCCACCGCCACGCCGGCCGCGACGGCGAGGAGGACGCGCCGAGCAGCGGCCCGGAGCCAGGCGGGAAGCACGGTCAGTCGACCGCTTCCCGCATCCGCGGGTCCAGCGCGTCGCGCATCCCGTCACCCAGGAGGTTGAACCCGAGGACGGTGACGGCCAGGAACAGGCCGGGGAAGAACGACCACCACCACACCCCGGCGAGCAGGCCGTTGCGGACGCCGTTCGAGAGCATCAGCCCCCACGACGGCGTGCCGGCCTGCGCGCCGAAGCCCAGGAACGACAGGGCCGCCAGGTCGATGATCGCCAGCCCGAAGTTGAGCGTGCTCTGGACGGTGATGGGCGCGAGCGAGTTCGGCAGGACGTGCCGGACGAGCACACGCGCGTCGCGCGCGCCGAGCGCCACGGAGGCGTCGATGTACTCGTCCTCGAGCACCTTCAGCGCCGCCCCGCGGACGACACGGGCGAAGCGGGGCGTGTACACCAGCGTCAGCGCGAGGACGGCCTTCCAGAGGCCGACGCCGAAGATGGCCACCAGCGCGAGCGCCAGCAGGAGCGACGGGAACGAGAGCAGCACGTCCATCGTCCGCATGATCACGTTGTCGACCCAGCCGCCGTAGTAGGCGGCGATGATGCCGAGCCCGACGCCCAGCGTCGTCGACGCGGCGACCGTGACGGTGCCGTACTTCAGCGCCAGCCACGCCCCGTACTGGGTGCGCAGGAACACGTCGCGGGCCTGGATGTCCGTCCCGAACGGGTGCGGACACGACCCGGCGTTGCCGAGCGAGTCCGTGACCGTCCGGCTGCCACAGGGTCCGTCGAGCTGTGGGTTGGAGCCGAGCGCGGTGTCGCTGATCGCGCCGAGGTCGATGAACAGCCGCGAGTAGAGCGCGGTGACGACCATCGCGAGGATGATGATGAGGCCGAAGACGGCCAGACGGTTCGACAGGAGTTCGGAGAGGAACGGCGACGCCCGCAGCCTGTCGATCAGGCCCCGGCTCGCGCGCTCCTCGGCGGCGGATTCGGTGTCCGTGCTCATTGTTCGATCCTCGGGTCGAGATACGAGTAGGTCAGGTCGACGAGCAGGTTCACCAGCGTGAACACGAACGCGAAGATCAGGACGGTCCCCTGCACGAGCGGGTAGTCACCGTCCCGGATGGCGTCGACCAGTAGCTGGCCGATGCCGGGGATGGCAAACACCGTCTCGGTCAGCACCGCGCCGCCGAGCAGGCTGCCGAACTGGATGCCGATGACGGTCACCACGGGGATCAGGGCGTTGCGGAACCCGTGTTTCATCAGCGTGATCTTCGTGCCCTGGCCCTTCGCGCGGGCGGTCCGGATGTAGTCCTGCCGGATCACCTCGAGCATCGACGAGCGCATCATCCGGGAGATGAGCGCCATCGAGTAGATGCCGATGACCAGCGACGGCAGCAGCAGGTGGTGGACCGCCGAGAGGAACGCGTCGTACTGGCCGAGCAACAGCGTGTCGAGGGTCAGTATCCCCGTCAACTGCGGCACCACGAAGTCCGTGCTGATCCGACCGCTCGTGGGGAACCACCCCAGTTCGACGGCAAAGAGCAGGATCAGCAGCGGCCCGCTCCAGAAGATGGGGACGCTGATCCCCGCGAGCGCACCGAAGCGGGAGAGGTGGTCGGTGATCGTGTCCTGTTTGACCGCGCTGATGATCCCGACCGGGATGCCAAAGAGGATACCGAACAGCTGCCCGTACACGGCGAGCTCAAGGGTGATCGGGAACTTCCAGCGGAGGACGCTGGTGACGGGCTGGCCCCGGCGGATGATGTAGGACTCGCCCAGGTCGAACTGGAGCAGGTCAAACAGGAACCGGCCGTACTGGACCCAGATGGGGTCGTTCAGTCCGAGCTGGCGCTCCACCTCCCGGACGGCCGCCTCGCTCGCGCGCTGCCCGGCGATCACCCGCGCGGGGTTCCCCGGCGAGAGGTGGAGGATGGAGAACACCAGCGTCGCCACTCCCGCCAGCACCGGGATCAGCAACAGCAACCGCTTCAGCACGTATCGCTTGCTAATCATCAGGTGAGCGTGGGGGTTAGCTCAGCTGCACCTGATTGAGGAACGGCCCGCCGATCAGTTCGACGACGTAGTTCTCGACGTCGGGGCCGACCCCGCGGATCTCCTCGGCGTGGACCATCGGCACCCACGGACACTCCTCGTGGAAGATCGCGCCGGCCTCCTGGTAGAGCTCCGCGCGCTCGTCGTCGTTGTACGTGGTCTGGCCCTGCTCGACGAGGTCCATGAACTCGCTGTTGGCCCAGGCGGCGCGGTTCGAGGTGTTGTAGTTCTCGGTGTCCCAGCTCACCCAGTCCTGTCCCTCGGGAACGTCGACCTGCGGGTGGAGCAGGGCGTAGTAGAAGTTGTCCGGGTCGCCGTTGTCGGTCATCCAGCCGAGGAACGCGGCGTCGTGGTTCCCCTGGCCGGTGTAGCTGAGGTACGACTCCCAGGTCCGCTGCTCGATGGTGACGTTGATGCCCACGTCCTCCAGGTAGGAGGCGACCGTCTCGGCGGCCTGCACCGGCGAGGGGTTGTACGCGCGGGGGTTCTGGAACGTCGCCACCTCGAGGTCGAAGCCGTCGCCGTAGCCGGCCTCCTCGAGCAGGCTCTGGGCCTGTTCGGGGTCGTGCTCGTAGACGCTCAGTTCGTCGTTGTAGCCGAGGATATCCTCGGTGATCGGCTGGCTCGCGGCGGTCGCGATCCCCTGGTAGATGCTCCCGGCGATCTCCTCGGTGTCGACCGCGTAGTTCATCGCCTTCCGGACGCGCTTGTCGCGGAACGGCTCGAACTGCGCCATGTTCAGCGCGAGGTAGCCGACGTTCATCCCCTTGATGCGGCGGACCTCGCCGCTGCCGTTCTCGACCTGCGTGAGCGTCTGGGCGTCGAGGCCGTCGATGATGTCGACCTCGCCGGCGTTGAGCGAGGACGCGCGGGTGGAGTTCTCGCTGATGACCTCGAAGACGACCTCGTCGACGTGGGGGCCCTCGCCGTAGTAGTCGTCGTAGCCCGAGAGCCGGACCAGGCCGCTCCCCTCGTCCATGGTCTCGAACTGGAAGGCGCTGGTGCCGACCATCGTCGTCGCGAAGTCGGTCCCGCTTTCGATCTCCGACTTGGGGAGGACGGCCAGGGCGAACACCGTCAGGTTCGCGAGGAACGGTGCGTAGCGTTTGTTGAGTTCGAACGTCAGCGTGTAGTCGCCGTCGGCGCTGACCTCGTCGACGACGCCGAGCAGGTACGAGCCGTAGATCGACCCGTCCTCCCCGACGTAGTACTCGTAGTCCTCGTCGAGGAAGCGCCGGTACGTGGCGATGAAGTCGTCGGCGGTGAACTCGTCGCCGTTGTGGAACGTGACGCCCTCGCGGAGTTCGAGGGTCGCCGTCGTCCCGTCGAGGCTGAAGTTCGTCGCCAGCGACTCCGTGAGCGCGGATCCGCCCGGCTCGAAGCCGATGAGCTTGTCATACACCTGATTGGTCACCTTGGCGACCTCGCCGCTGGTGGTCGCCTGCGGGTCGAGCGTGGAGGAGGCCGCGCCGCGACCGTAGGTGAGGGTGCCACCCCCACCGCCGTCACCATCGCCGTCCCCGCCTTCGCCGACGAGACCGGAGATGCATCCGGCGGTCATCGAAGTCGCTGCTGCGGCACCGCCCGCCGCGGTCAGGAACGTGCGACGGTCCATATCCTGTGCCATAGGCGGCTATGTGACCACAACTATGTATAAATATAACGGACTTACGGCAGGAATTGCCACACAGGGATCGCCCCACATGGCGCGTTTTACTACTGTCGTAGTTCCAGTTCGAGGCCGATACTAAGTTCGTCCGTAGACGGCGTCAGCTCTCCGGATGGAGATGACACGCCGCCGGGTGGCGTACGTCGCCGAGCGTCGGCTCCTCGCGCTCGCAGACGCTCTCGAACCGGTCGCGGAGCAGGTCGGCCGCCTCGTCCCACTCGTCGTCGCCGATCAGGCGGAGGGACTCGTCGACGGCGTCGCGCACCTCGGCGGGGAGCTGCGTATCGAACAGACGGTCCCGGAGTTCGGCCACGGACGGGTCGCCGTCGGCCGACTCGCCGGCCGACGCGCCGGACGACGCCTGGCCGCCGTCGGTCGCCGCTCGCGTCCCCGACGCGTCCGCGGCCGACCCCTCGATCGCCTCGACGGCGATGGACTCGTTCTCGACGCGCTCGCGGAAGTCCATCACCTCGCGGTAGGCGTCCTGGTCGATATCGAGGTCGTCGGGCGGGATCACCTTCGGACACCGCGTGCGGAACCGGCAGCCACTCGGCGGATCGATCGGGCTCGGCACGTCGCCTTCCAGAATGATCCGGTCGTCGGTGTCGGCCAGCGGGTCCGGTTCGGGGATCGAGGAGAGGAGCGCCTCGGTGTAGGGGTGTTTGGGGTCGGCGAACAGCTCGGCGGTTTCGGCGACCTCCACTATCTCCCCGAGGTACATCACGGCCACGCGGTCGCTGATGTGGCGCACCACCGAGAGGTCGTGGGCGATGAAGAGGTACGTCAGGTCGAACTCCTCCTGTAAGTCCTCCATGAGGTTCAGGATCTGGGCCTGCACGGAGACGTCCAGCGCCGACACCGGCTCGTCGGCGACGATGAAGTCGGGATCAACGGCGAGCGCACGGGCGATGCCGACGCGCTGGCGCTGCCCGCCGGACAGCTCGTGGGGGTATCGGTCCCGCTGCTCGACGTCGAGCCCGACCGCCTCGATGAGTTCGTCGACGCGCTCCTGGCGAGCCTCCCGGGCCGACCGGTCGTCGTCCGGGTCCCGCTCGGGCAGGTCGTGGATCTTCAGCGGCTCCATCACCGTCTGGGCGACGGTCATCCGCGGGTCCAGCGACGACAGCGGGTCCTGGAAGATCATCTGCATGTCCTTCCGGCGCTCGCGCAGGTCGTCGCCGTCGAGCGTTGCGAGGTCCTCGCCCGCGAACAGCACGGTCCCGTCGGTCGGCTCGATGAGGCGAAGCAGCGCCCGGCCGGTGGTCGACTTGCCACAGCCGGACTCCCCGACCAGCCCGAGCGTCTCGCCCTCGTAGAGGTCGAAGTCGACGCCGTCGACGGCCCGGACCGCCTGCGGCTCGTCGGCGAGCCAGCGGTCGAGCAGGTCGTCGGCCTCCGAGAAGTGTTTCGTCAGCCCGTCGACGGAGACGAGCGGGTCGCCGGTGAACGTCTCGCTCTCGGCGGCCATCCCGCCCCCGGCCTCGCCGTACTCGGACTTGTCGAACTCCTGGAGGACGCATTTCGAGCGGTGGTGGACGTCCTCGGGGCCGTGCTGGAGGAACGGGATCTCGCCCTCGGTACACTCGGGCTGTGCCCACGGACACCGCGGGGCGAAGTGACAGCCGTCGGGCATGTCGATCAGGTCCGGCACGTTGCCCTCGATCGGCGTCAGCCGGTCTTTCTCCTCGCGGGGGATCGACTCCAGCAGAGTGTACGTGTAGGGGTGGCTCGGGTCGTGGAAGATCTCCTCGACGGGCCCCTCCTCGACGATCTCGCCGGCGTACATCACCGCGACGCGGTCGCAGGTCTCGGCGACGACGCCCAGGTCGTGCGTGATGAACAGGACGGACATCCCGAGGTCGTCCTGCAGGTCGTCGATGAGGTCTAAGATCTGTGCCTGGATCGTCACGTCGAGCGCCGTCGTCGGCTCGTCGGCGATCAGCAACTGGGGCTGGCAGGCGAGCGCGATGGCGATCAGGACGCGCTGGCGCATCCCGCCGGAGAACTCGTGGGGGTAGTCGTCGAGCCGCGCCTCCGGCTCGGGGATCCCCACGTCCGCCAGTATCTCGGCGGTCGCCTCCAGCACCTCCTCGCTGATCCCGCTCCCGCGCAGCGAGGGCAGCGTCTCGCGGAGCGCGTTCCACCACGAGTCGGGGTTCCGGCCGCCGTACTGGTGGAGTTGGAGGCTCTCGGCGACCTGCTCGCCGACGGTGAGGGCGGGGTTGAGCGAGGTCATCGGGTCCTGGAAGATCATGCTCATCTCGCCGCCGCGGATCGAGCGCATCGCCGGCTCGGGGGCGCTCGTGAGGTCGACGAACCCTTCGGACCGGTCGACGAACTCGTCGGCCTGCTCGGGGAACTCCTCGGCGAGGCGGTCCGCGAGGTCGGGGTCGTGGAACCGCACGTCGCCGCCGACGACCTCGCCGGGGTCTTCGACCAGGTCCATCGCCGACAGCGCCGTCACGCTCTTGCCCGAGCCGCTCTCGCCGACGAGACCGACCGTCTCACCCTCGCGGATCGTCAGGTCGATCCCGTCGACGGCCTTCACCTGGCCGCGGTCGGTGGCGAACTGCGTTCGGAGGTCGGAGAGTGACAGTAGATCGCTCACTATGTCGCGATCCGACGGTCACAGGTAAAATAGCTTTCTACACGATCGACGACCCGGAACTAAGAAACGAAGGTTTTTGCCCGTCGACCCTCGCGGTGTCGAGTATGACAGGCCGCGGAACCGACACCAACGTCCCCGACTTCTGGGACGAGGTCGTCGACGACATGGAGGCCACGGCGGCGGAGTACCGCGAAAACGGCTGGGAGCCGATCGAGGTCCATCCCGGCGACATCACCCCGCTTCCGCCGGACCACGAACGGTTCGGGCTGGACGTGCTCGTTCCCGACGACGAGTTCGAAACCGTCTCGGCCGCCGTCGGGGAGCCCGACGCCGAGTTCGACTCCGTCGAGGTGTTTCGCGCGTCGACGCGTGGCACCGTCTTCCTCGTCGTGGCCGTCGAGGACGAGGCCAGCGGGCGCGTCGTCCTCGTCCCCGCGTTCTACGTCGTGCGGGAGGCGTCCGAGATGCTAGAGGGCACGCGGTCCCGCGGCGAGTTGCCGATCCACCTCCGGACGCTCTCGAACGACGAGGTCGTCACGTTCGAGCCGTCGGACCCGACGCCGCTGCTGCCGGCCGAGCAGAACTGATACGGACGTGTCCCCTCCCGGTCGACGTCGACCACCGGATTGGCGGTCGATACCTGACGCATAACAACCGGGTAGGGGACCGAACACCGCAAAAAACGGAACCGCTGTTTTCCGGTCGTTACCGGTCGCGACGACGGAGCGCGACGAGCGCGCCGGCGAGCGCGATGATCGCCGCGGTGGCGGTGAAGCCGGGCAGGCCGCCGCCGTCGGAACTACCATCCGTCGAGTCGTCGCTCGACGAATCAGTCGCCGACGTGTCGTCAGTCGGGGCGGCCGTCGTCTCCTCGGCCGTGGTCATCGTCGCCGTGGTCGTTGCTTCGGTGGGCTCCGCAGTCGTGGTCGTGGTCGTCGTGGTCGTCGTCTCCGTGTCCCGTTCGACTTCGACGACGGCGAACAGCGAGAACGAACCGGTCTCGGCAGTCAGCGTCACCTCGCCGTCGCCGACGTCCTGCACGGTCGTCGCCAGTTCCGTCCAGCCGTCAGCGGTCCGGTGGACGATTACCGCGTTCGACGGGTCGTCCAACTCGTCGCGGTCGACTGTCAGTTCCACCGTCGCCGACGCGTTCGCCGCCGTTTCGGTCGACGGCGAGATGTCGGCAACTGACAGTACATCGGGGTCGGTGTCCCCGTCGTCCGCGACGGCCGCGCCGACCTCGCGCTCGACGGATGCAGGCGGTTCGTCGTACTCCGCGACCGTCACGGTGCCGTTGGCGGAATCGTTCTCGAAGGCGACCGCCTCGACCTGGTCGGTCCCGTTGAACGACGCGGTCGAGTTCTCGATCGTCGCCTCGACGACGACGTCCGGTTCGGCGTCTAAGTCCGTTCCGTCGTCGGTCGCATCGTCGTCGCTGTCGTCGCTGTCGTCGGGAGTCGGGTCGTTGTCCAGGGAATCATCGCCGTCGGTACCGTCGTCCGTTCCGTCGTCGGATCTATCGTTGTCGTCGGTGCTGTCGTCCGTCCCATCGTCGCCGCTACCCCCGACGCTCACATCGACCGATCCGGACGTGGTGCCGTCGGCGGCGTCGTTGCCCGCGACGTCCTTCGCGGTGGTCAGCGTCGCGGTGTACGTTCCGTCGGTGCTCCCGTCGTACGTGGCAGTGTAGACGAACGCCCCGTCCGACGGGCCGGATTCGGCGAAGTCGCCGCGGTCGAGCGTCGCGGTCTCCGCGCCCGAGAGCGCGACCGAGATGTCGCCGTCGGCAGCCCCGAGCTGCTCGTCCGTGGTGACTTCGACCCGGACCTCGCGCCCGGACGGGTTGCGCACGTCGAAGCGCTCGACGGTCGGCGCGGTGGTGTCGACGGTGACCTCCGCGGCAGCGGTCCCGTCGATGCCGGCCTCGTCAGTCGCGGTCACCCGCAGCGTCGCCGGTCCGTCCGAGGGGACGGCACCGACGCTCCCGACGGTGATCGTCGCGCTGTAATCGTCGTCGTCGGGCGCGGAGGCCGGGCCGTCGTCGTCGAGTCCGACGCTCCCGGCTCCGAGCGCGCTCGCGTCGAGGGTCACGGAGGTGACGGCCGTGTCCGCGTCGGTCACGCCGCCAGCGGTGACTGTGACTTCGTCGCCCGGCGCAACGACGCCGTCGTCGCTGTCCACCTCGGTCACCCGCACCGCCTCGATGGCGGGCGTGGAGCGGTCGACGGTGAGGCCGGTCGCGGTGACCGAGCGCTCCTCGCTGTCGACCGTCGCGGACACGACGAGGTCGGGCGTGCCCGTCGCGGACTCGCCCCCGATGGTGAACGTCCCGCTGTACGTGTCGTCGTCCGCGGTCTCGTCCGCGCCGGTACCGTCGTCGGCCAGCGTGAGACTGCCGGCGTCGAACGCGGACGCGTCCGCCTCGACGCTGCCGACGTTCCCGAGGTCGGGGTCGAGGCTCGCGGTCACGACCACGGTGTCGCCCGGCTCGACGACGCCGTCGCCGTCGGTACCGTCGACGATCCGGCTCCGCGTGATCGCCGCGCCGGCGATGTCGACCGACAGCGTGGCCGACTCGCCCCCGGCGGCGACGGTGCGGTCGCCGGTCTCGGTCGGCGTGTACTCGGTGCTGACGGTGGTGCGTTCGCCGCCGGCGAGGGTGACCGTCTCGGACCCGACATCCGTACCGTCGACCGTGAAGGTGACAGTCTCGGTTCCCTCACGGTCGCCGGCGTTCTCGACGGTCGCCTTCAGCGTCACCGACCCGTCCACCACGGCGGTCGACGGCGCGTCGAGGTTCGTCACCGACAGCGACGCCGGCTCGTCGACCTGCAACGTGGTCGACTGTGCCCCGACCGCCACCGTGCGGTCGCCCGCCCGCTGGAGGGTGTACTCGGTGCTGACGGTGGTGCGCTCGCCGCCGGCGAGGGTGACCGTCTCGGAGCCAACCTCGGCCCCGTCGACGGTGAAGGTGACCGTCTCCGTTCCCTCGCGGTCGCCGGCGTTCTCGACGGTCGCCTGCAGGGTGACCGTCTCGCCGACGACGCCGGTCGACGGCGCGTCGACGCCCGTCGCGGAGACCGATGCGGGGTCGTCGACGGTCAGCGTGGTCGACCGCGACCCCGCCGCCAGCGTCACGTCCCCGCTCTGCGGGGGCGTGTAGTCGATACTCACGGTCCGGCTGTCGCCGGCGGCGACCGTTACCGTCCGCGAGTCGACCGTCTCGCCGCCGGCGGTCAGCGTCGCCGTGTAGCTGCCGCCCGCCAGGCCGTCGTTCGCGACGGTCACGTCGACGGTGACCGGCTCGCCGGTCAGCGCCGACGACGGGGCGGAGACGTCGCTCACCGAGAACGACGGATCCGCGTCGACGAACTGCTCGACCGTCCCGTCGCTCGTGCCGACGTAGACGCTCGGACCGACGACCGTCGGGGCCGTCAGGAGCGCGCCGGAGCCGACCGACGCGTTGTCCCTCTCGCTCCCGTCCGCGCCGTCGAGCACCACGACCGACCCCTCGTCGGTGCCGACGAAGACCGTGCCGCCCGCGGCCGAGACCGACGCGCCGAACGTCCCCTTCGTGTCGACGGTCGCGCTCCATGCGGTCGCCCCGTCGCTCAGCGCGTGGCTCCCGACGAGGCCGTTCGACCCGCCGACGACGGCGTCATCGCCGTCGATCGCGGCGCTGCCGTACACGGCGTCGTACGTGCTCGTGTCGCGCCACAGCCGCTCGCTCAGGTCGCTCGCATAGGCGGCGACCGTCCCGTCGGTGGCCGTCGCGACGACGGTGCCCGAGTCGGCGTCGACCGCCGGCGAGTTCAGCGCGCCGCCGGCCACGTCAGCGGTCGCGACGCCGCTGCCGTCGGCCGCAGCGACGGCGTGGAGCGTCCCGCTCGCGTCCCCGACGTACACCGTCCCGTCGTGGACGGCGGGCGTCGACGTGCGCGCCGGGCTCCCGAGGTCGTAGGACCACCGTGCCGTGCCGTCGCTGCCGATGGCGTGGAGCGTCCCGCTCTCGGTCGCGACGTACACCGTCCCGTCGCTTCCGACCGTCGGCGACCCGACGACGGCACCGATGTCGCCGCCGTCGACGCCCGTCGTCACGGGCCAGTCGGCGACGGTCGCGCCGGTGTCCGCGTCGAGCGCGACGACCGATCCGGCGTCGGTCGCGGCGTAGACGGTCCCGTCGTGGACCGCTGGCGTCCCGAACACCTGTCCGGTGACCGTCGTCGACCAGGTTTCCGCGCCGTCGCCCGCGCCGAACGCCCGGACGGCGTCGCCGTCGCCCGCGTAGACTGTGCCGTCGACGACCGCCGGGCCGGACGCCACGTCCGTGTCGCCGGTCGCCGACCAGCCGGCGCTGATGTCGCCGTAGTCGGCCGCCGTCGACCCGTTGCCGGCGTTTGCGGCTCCGGACTGGAACCCTGTCCAGCCGACGTTGCCCGCGGCCTGTGCCGTGCTGTCGACGCCGGTCGGTGCCGCGAGCGCGGCCGGTGTCGCGGCGACCATGGCGACCGTCACCGCCAGAACCAGCAGCTTCCGGACGGAACCGTTCATCCGTCGGTCACCTCCGCTGCGAGCGTGCGAACGTCGTCGTACGTCGGCACCAGTCCGCCGGTGCCGTCGACGGCCTCGCCGTTCTCGTAGGCCGCCTGCACCGTCTCGAAGTGGCGCTCGGTCACCGGGCCGTCCCCGGCCACCGCCTCCCGGATGGTGTTCGCGCGGTCGGCGAGCGAGACGTACGGGATGTCGTACCCGGTGAACTTGTCGTCCGGCGTGATGTCACTCGCGGTCGGGTCCAGAATCTCCGCCTGCGAGACGCCGTCCGGGAGCACGATATCGAGGATGTTGTTGTGGTGGTAGCTCGACGGCGCGCCGCCGAAGTCGTAGCTACCCCCGACGTTGCCGTCGGATTCGACTTTTCGGATCTCGCCGACGCCGCCGCCGGCGTAGTTGAACATCATGGGGACGATGGAGACGTCCCTGATGTCCGAGGGGATCACGCTTTGCGGGACCGTGATCTCGATGGCATCGATCGGCTTGATACCGCGCGTGCTCACGCCGCCGGTGGCATCCGCGACGACCTCCCAGTAGCCGTTCTCGACGACCGGGTACGTGCCACCCTCGTCGAACACGCTGGTGTCGATCTGCCTGTCGAAGCCGTGGGCGACGATCCGCCGGTGGTAACTGTCGGCGAATATCTCGTCGCGCCCGTCGAAGGCGTGCACGCCGTCGCGACAGCCGACGCTACCTTTCTCCCCTGCGGGGTCCTGCACGTAGATCTGGACGTGCTGGAGCCCGTAGCCGTAGGCGCTGTTCTTGGCGAACGCCTGCGGGTTGCGCAGGTTCGGCAGGCGGACGAGGAACGTGTACTCGCTATCGTTCTCGTATATCTCGACCCGCTGGATGTCGTGGTCCTCGGGGGTGATGTCATCGGTGGACGGGTAGCTGAACGCGTTCTCGCCGTCGGCCGACGTCGCGGGACCGTACGGATCGCCGGAGTCGTCCGACAGCGTCGCCACCCGGTCTACGTCGCCGAGCCGACCGGTGTACACGGGCGTGAACGGGATCCGCGCCCGTTCGGTCGCAGAGTAGCCGAGCGCCTCGGCGTTGTCGACGCCGGGCGGCGTGATCACGTCCATGAGCCGCGGCGCGTTCTCGGCCGCGTCGGGGTCGACGCCGCCGAACTGGCCCTCTCCGGCGCTCTCCGCGACGGTGCGCATGCCACCGAAGCTCTCCGAGTGCACGCCGGCGACGAACTCCATATCCCAGAGGTCCGTCCCGTCGAGCGCGCTCTTGGGAACCTGCAGCGTCACCGTGTCGTTTGCCCTGTCGACGGAGACGGTCGGCGACACCGGGTTCCCCTCGGCATCCGTCAGCGCGGCACCGTTGTGGTCGATGGCGTTCTCGCCGAACCCGTACGCGTCGACCCGGTAGTGCCAGGCCGACCCGAAGTCCGCGTTCAGCCCGGGATCGCCGAGGTCCCCGGCCTCGGTCACCGCGCCGTCGCTCCGGGTCGGGTCCCGGAGCCAGACGAAGAACCACTGCGGCGAGAACGGGTTGCTTCCGTTCGTCTCGGCGTCGTACAGGTCGTTGAGCGCCCCGACGGTGAACTCGAAGATAGCGTTCGACGGCGTCTCCTTCACCGCGAACTCCCGAATGTCCATCGACCCGTCCGCGAAGTTCGTCGCGTTGACGTACGACCCGGGCCCGAGCGCGTCGGGCGCGTCCTCGGGGTCGCTGAACCGCGCGACGGTGGTCGGGTCCGTGACGCTCACCGTCTTCGAGGCGAGTGTGGTCCCGTCGAGCGCGCGGAGTTCGACGGAGAACTCCCCGGTCTCCGAGAACGTCGCGCCGAGGTCGATCGTCCGTGCGTCCGCGTTCGGCGGGAGCCTGATGTTTTCGAGGGAGTCGACGGTGCCGTCGACGACGACCTCGACGGTCTGCCCGCTGATGAAGTCCGTCACGTTCGAGCCGGTCGCCCGGGCGAACGGCTCGCTCACGACGGTCTCGCCGTCGATCTCGAACGAGAGGTCCTGGGCGGGCTGCTGGTACGACTGGAGCGACGACGCCTCGGACGACGTCGCAGGGACCAGCCTGACGGCCGTCCCGCCGCCGCGCGCCGCCGACAGCGTCACCGTGTCGCCGGCGGCGAGGATCGACTCGGTCGTCCGCACGCCCGTCGGGTTCTGATCGACGTTCGTGCCGTAGGCGTCGGTGTACAGTTCCATCTTCCAGCCGTTGGGCTGGCTGTCGAGGAAGTCCGTGGTCACCTGGAACGACCGGCCGTTGTCGTCGTTCATCGCGCCGACGTACCACTCCTCGCCCTGCCGGCGCGCGATGACGAGGTACTCGCCGATGGCGCTGTCGAGCACGCGCGTCTCGTCCCAGTCGCCGGCCGGCACGTCCTCGATGTACTTGAACTCGCGTTCGGTGTCGAAGTTCTCGTTTGCGGCGTGTGTCTCGTCGAAGTCGGTGTACGACGCCGGGAACGGCGCGCCAGCTCCCTGTTCGGTGACGCCGACGGTGTTGAGGTTGAACCCGCCCACGTCGTCGGCGCCGAGCTTGACCGAGACGGTGTTGTCGCCGCTCTCGAGTTCGACCGAGACCGTGTGGACCTCCCAGGCGTCCCAGTAAGCGGTGAACGGCGGTGCGAGCTCCTGTTCCGTGCCGTTGACGACCAGCGTCGCCTGCGGGTTGCCGTTGTCGATGACCGACTGGAGGTTGTTCTCGGCGTCGCTCGCGTACCGGAGGTGGAGGTCGTACGTCCCCGGACTCGGGACGTTCTCGACGGTGAACGACACCGTGGCACCGTCCGGCTCGCGGTTGGCGTCGATCGGGACGTAGTGGGCACCGTACGCGTTGCGCCACTTGTCAGCCGTTATCGTCCCGTCGAGGTCGCCGGCCTGTGCCTGCACGAACTCGCCCACCGAGAACGTCGAGTCGACGTACGCCTCGATCCGGTCCGCGGCCATCTGGATGCCGCCGTGGTAAGCCGGGTACATCGCGAGCTGTTTGGCCAGCGTCGTCTGGACCTGCCCGCCGGTCGAGTCGTTGAACGTGATGTCGAAGATACCGGGCTGGTAGCTGGTCGGCCCGGCAAGCATCCGCGTGAACGGGAGCGTCACGTGGTGGTCGCGGCCGACGCTCGCACCCAGCGCACCGAAGCCGTCGTACTCCTGCGCTCTGACGACCTCGCGAGCCGCCACGTTCGGGTACGTCCGGCGCTCACCCGTCGGCTTGATCCCCTCGTGGATCTCGAGCATCTGCCGGTTGGCTGCGGCCTCCCGGATCACGCGCCGGTGGTGGTTGACCGCCTCCTGGGAGTGCTGGTTGGTCGTGACTTCCGTCGGGTTGTCCGCGTCCGCGAACAGCCCCGGGTCGGAGACGTAGCCGTTCTTGATCGTTCGGATGCCGATGTCGTCGTACCCCTGGAAGACGTTCTGCGTGAATATCTCGTTCTCGTAGTTCGAGAGGTTCCCGGAGGTTTCGTTGTGGATGGTCATCTCGACCGGACTGTCGAGGGACTGTCCGTAGTTGACCACCTCCGGCACGTCGAAGTCGGGGTAGGTGTCGTCGGTCCCCATCTTCAGTCCGAGTCCGTCGTCCGCGGCGCTCGCGCCGTAGGAACCCCAGCCCTGGTTCCAGCCCTCGACGAGCACGCTGTCGATGGCGTTCTCGCTGGAGAACTGCATGTAGCGTTTCATCCGCTCGGTGCGCGCACCGTGGACGTACTGGGCCGGGTCGTTCCCATTGTTTTCGACCTGCGTATCGCTCTTGTACTGCCACCGCGCGCTGCCGGCGATCATCGTCCACCAGATACCGACGTACATCCGCGGCGTTAGCCAGCTCGTGTCCGCGCCGCCGTTCCCGTCGGCCGGGAGCGCCTCCGTGTCCAGGTCCTCGTTCAACAGCGGGATCAGCGACGACTCGATGAGGTCGCCCGGCGTGCTGCCGACCTGCACGGTCCGCCACGGTGTGACGTGTGGTGCGGACGCGGAGACCTTGGTCCCGTCCGGCTTCGGGGCCAGTTCGGCCGACAGTTCCGTCCCGTCGCCGTCGACTTTCGGGGCGATCGACATGGTCGAGTAGTCCTCGAGGTTCGCCTCGTGAAGGCTGAGATACGTGCCGTCGCCCGTGTCGATCGTCAGCGGCGTGTGCGCGCCGGCCCGTCGGTCGTTCTCGCCAGCCGGCCCTACGCCCTCGTCGTTCGCGATGTCCTTCGTCCCCGAAGGGAGACCGCTGATCGGTGTTTCCCGATACTCCTGCTCGAAGCGCGGGTTGACGAACGTGTTCTCGATCCACCACGACGTGTAGTCCCCGGCGAAGTTGAACTCGGTGTTCTCCGAGGCGATGACGAGTTTGCCGCTGTTGGCGGCGAAGTCCTCGTCGAAGGCAAAGCGAAAGCCCAGTCCGTCGTCGAACACCCGGATCTCCAGGTTCCCCGAGCGGCCCGGACTGGCCGACTCCTCGAGTCCCAGCTTCAGATAGCTGTAATCCGCCGAGACGCTGTCGTACTGGTCCCAGAGCGGGTCCCAGTTCTCGGTCGCCGTCCCGCTCTCGCTGCCGGTGACGGTGACACTGCTCCCGGACGTGCCGTCGGCAGCCGCCCCGAACGTCGGCTGGTTCTGGAAGTCGAACCCGAGGTCGGACGGCGTGATGTACGTCGTCCCGCCGACCGAAACCTCGTACGACGGAACGCCGTCGGAGACGTCGACGGTCACCGTGATGCTGCCGTCGGGCGACGACACGGACTGCACGTTCGAGTCGTCACCCGATGTGACCTGTGCCGCCACCTCGTCGGGGACCTGCAGGGAGTACGCCGACGCGGCGAGCAGTCCCGACACGCCACCCAGGAAGTTCCGTCTGTCCATGGCCCAACTTGGAATGCCATTGCCTGCCATGCTGCTGTGAGCATTAACAATTATAATAGTAAAGTTTTCTGGATTTGGCGAGTTCCTCGGCGGCGACAGATCCCGGTCCCGGTGAGTCGTCGACCGACACGCGAAACGGGACGGCCGGGGCTACAGGCTGTGATGACATCGCGGAACCGACCGACGTAAGCGTCGGAAAACCGCTCGTAACCGGAAACGACGGTCGTCAGCTACTCCGTTCGCCGCCGGAGTGCGACCAGCGCGCCGGCGAGCGCGATGATCGCCGCGGTGGCGGTGAAGCCGGGCAGGCCGCCGCCGTCGGAACTACCATCCGTCGAGTCGTCAGTCGACGAGTCGGCCGCCGTGGTGTCGTCTGCCGCCGTCGTCTCGTCGGTCGCCGCAGTCGTCGTGGTCGTCGGCTCCGTCGTCTCGGTGTCCGTTTCGACCTCGACGACGGCGAACAGCGAGAAGGAGTCCGTCTCGGCGGCCAGCGTCACCTCGCCGTCGCTGACGTTGCGCACGGTCGTGTTCAGTTCCTCCCAGCCGTCGGCCGTCTCGTGGGTCACCACTACGTCTTCGGGGTCGTTCAGTTCGGCGGTGTTGACGGTCAGTTCCACCGTCGCTGAGGCGTTCTCGGCCTCCTCGTCGGTCGGCGAGATGTCGACCACCGACACCACGTCGGCCTCGACATCGTCCCCGGTGTCGCCGTCGTCGTCGTCACCGGCATCGGTGGCCGTAACCGCGTCGGTGACTTCCTCGGTGACGGTCTCCGGCGGGTCGTCGTACTCCTCGACCTCGACCGAGGTGTTGACAGTCTCCGTCTCGAACGCGACCTCGTCGACCAGGTCCGCCTCGTCGAACTCGGCCGTCGAGTTCTCGACCGTCGCCTCCTCGACCGTGTCCGGTTCGGCGTCGATCTCGGTGTCGTCCGGGTCGGTGTCGTTGCCGTCCACCGTTTCGTTATCGCTCACCGTCTCATTGTCCCCTATCGTGTCGTCAGGGACTGTCTCCTCGTCAGTGTCATCGTCTCGGGTTGGATCGTTGGACGGGGCACGGATGACGCTCAACGACGACGCGACGGCGACACCGATTTCGCCGTTCGCGAACTCGTTCCCCGCAACCACCGTCTGTTCATCGGTGCTGTACCCGTAGAGAATCACGTTAGCGGTGCCGACCGGAGGTTCCCCGGTGTAATCGTGACCCGTAACGGTGTTGTTCCGGATCTCACCGACCGCAGACCCGGAAATCTGGATGCCGTTTTGACCGATCTCGCTGGTGGTTCCGGCGCCAGTTACGTTGCTCCCGAGAACACGGGCTGTCAGACTCTCTCCGGTACCGACGAAGCCGTTCTTTTGATACCCGACGAGTTTCGAATCACGGAGGGTAACCGTTCGCTCGGTACCATCACGGTTGAACGCCGCGAACGCGACCCCGTGTTGGACACCTGATAGCGGGGATTCCCGTACGTCGGTCACGGTGATGTTTTCCGCGGTTCCGCTTGCATTCACGTATGCGATGCCGTAGAATGCATCGTGGCCATTGTCCTGGCCATCGCCATCGACTGAAAGATCCTGTATGTCAGCATCGGTTTCGTTGACCGTAACGATCGAATACTGATTCCGTTGATTGCGTGTGAACGTTGGATCAAGATCGTCCGGCGATTTGATAACCGTTTCATCGGCTCCAGCGCCAACTAGCGTGACACTTTTGTTGAGTACGACTGCTCGGTGCAGGTTCCGGAGGTGATCTCGATGGTGTCGCCTGTGTCTGCCCGATTAATTGCCTCCTAGATCGATTCGCCCTCTTCGACCACGAGATGATTCGCAACCGCGTCGGCCGCCCCACCCAGCGCCGCCGTCGCGGCGATCGCCGACGAAGCGACCAGTACGGCGACTAGCAACACACGGACCTTCGGCCCTGGCCCGGTCATACGCCGACACCCGTCCGTGGTCCTCCGACTACCCGTCGGATCCATCACCGCGGTCCGCCGGTCACTCGGATCATCCCTCGCTGAACATGGTTGATACATAATACTACTCGGATATCGTGTTTTCCAATTGATTAGAAGGGCTGGTGTAGGAAAATAAATGACTGTACAAAATAATTATTTGTTTGAAAATTCCCGTGACGGCCCAACCGACACCGGGTGGACCGACTGGCGTGCAGAAGGAGAGGCAGTTCCGGCAGTCGACCGATCAGTCGTCGCCGGCGATCTCGTGCCCGCAGTTCGGGCACTCCGTCCCCTCGTGGCGGAGCTGTTCGCTCGACGCCCGAACCTCGCGCATCACGGCCGAGATGCGGTCCTCCGCCTCCAGTTCCTCCTCGACGGAGAGGTCGACGCCTTCGACCTCCAGCAGGAACTTCGCTACCTCCGTCGTCTCGTACATCAGTTCGTCCAGCTCCTCAGCGGTGAAGAAGTCACACATCGCGCCGTAGAGGAAGGTAGCGCCGGCCTTCCGGACCTTCTCCTCGAAGGAGGCGCGGGCCTGGTTGACCGCCTGCGGCGTGTACGTGTCGGTCATGAAGGGGACCAGGTCGGGCAGGTTCTCGCCGATCTTCGTCATCTCGACGCCGGTCTCCGTGCGGAAGTCGGCACAGAGCCGCGCGATCGCCCACTCGCGGGCGGTGATGTACGTGCGGTCCCGCAGGAACTCGTTGGCGCGGTCGTACTGCGCCCCGTCCATCTTCCGGAACCGGTCGTACTTCCGCACGTCCTCCGGAACGCCGGGCTGGGGGTCGGCCGACTCGGTCCCGTCTCCCCCGGATTCGCCGTCCGTCCCCTCGCCGGTCGCGGCGTCCGCGTCGTCGTCGGCCGGGGCGGCGGGCGTACCGCCGTCCGTCGGCGCGGCCTCCGTGTCGTCCTCTCCGTCGCGGTTCTCGACAGGGGGCGTCCGCTCGTCGTCGGCAGTCGGCGGCGCGTCGTCGGTCATATCTCCCCCTTTCCAACCGGCGGGCAAAAGGGTTGCCACGCCGGGGGAACTGTTTTGACACGGGGCGCGGAACACGAGCGCATGAGAGTGCTGCTCGGACTCGCGGGAAGCGACGAGATGGACGAGACGCTCCGCGAGGCCGTCGAGCGAGCGGCGGAAGCCGGCGACGACCTGACCGTCGCCGTACTGGAGGGCGGCGACTACGACCGCTCGCCCGACGAGATGGAGGCGGAAGTCGAACGGGCGGTCGACGACGCCGGCGTCGACGCGACGATCCGCCGCGTCGCCGGCGATCCGGGGAGCGAGCTGGTCCGGATCGCGGAGGACGAGGCGTACGACCGGCTCGTCATCGGCGGCGGGCAGCGGAGCCCGATGGGAAAGATCCAGCTGGGGTCGATCACGGAGTTCGTCCTCCTGAACGCCCGCATCTCGGTGACGCTGGTACGATGAGCGACGACCGCATCTACCCGGACGAGCCGGTCGGCGACTTCCCCGAGCCGCCGGTGTCGTTCGAGGACCGCGAGGGTCGCGGGATCGTCGTCCGCGCGTTCGACCCGGACGAGCTCGACGCCGTCGTCGAGATGTATTCCGACTTCGACCCGAAGGACCGGGCGCAGGGGATCCCACCGACCGGCGAGACGCGGATCCGGTCGTGGCTGGACACGCTCGTCGACGATGGGCTGAACGTCGTCGCCTGGCACGACGACCGGGTCGCCGGCCACGCGACGCTGGTGCCGGACGTCGGCGAGGGGGAGACGACGTACGAACTCGCCATCTTCGTCCTGCAGGCGTACCAGGAGGCGGGCATCGGGAGCCGGCTCATCGAGGCGCTGCTGGGGTACGGCAAGGAGGAAGGGGTCGAGCGCGTGTGGCTGTCCGTCGAGCGGTGGAACACCGCCGCGGTCAACCTCTACGAGAAGATGGGGTTCGAGACGTGCAACGCCGAGAGCTTCGAGCTGGAGATGTCCCTGCGGCTACACTGACAGCACGGGCTGGCTGGCGTACAGCAGGACGTATTCGGCCGCCTTCGACAGCACCTCGCCGGGTTCGCCCGTGAGCTGTTCGCGCGGGACGACGATGAAGTCGGCGTCGAGGTCCTCGGCCGTGTCCAGCACGACGCTGCCGGGGTGGGTCATCTTGCTGCTGGTCGAGAAGCCGTACGCCGTCGAGTTCGCCACCGGAACGCCGTGTTCGTCCGCGTCGTCGGCGATGTCCTCGATGAACGCCTGCGCCTCGGCCGCCGCCGTCTCCTCGTCTATCGTGTCGCTCTCTATCGCCCGGACGAGCTCCTCGCCGAGGACGTACAGCGCGTGGACGCCGGCGTCGTACCGGTCCGCCACCGCGACGGCGTACTCGGCGGCCCGGACCGACGCCTCGCTCCCGTCGACGGGGACGAGCACCGTCTCGACGGTCAGCGGGCCGTCCGCGGCGGACGCTTGCTCCGTGTGCATACATCACCCTGCGAAACCGGGGAGCAAAAACCCTCGCCCTTCGAAAGGACATGATTTATCGTGGGGTGGAAAAAACGGCCGGGCATGGAGCGTGTGCTTGCAGTCGTCGACGGCGAGGAGTCGACAAAGGAACTGCTGCGCGAGGCGGGTGAGATCGCCGACGGCGTCGGTGCGGAACTCGTCCTCCTTCACGTCACCAGCGAGGAGGAGTTCGCGGAGCGCGAGGAGGCGCTGGCCAGCATCACCGACTACGACGCGCAGTACGGCATCAGTCAGGCCAAGGAGGGAGCCGGGCAGTTCGCCCGTGACCTCGGCCGGGAGGTGCTCGCGGACGTCGACGTGGAGTTCGAGGCCGTCGGCCGCCTCGGCGACGAGGTCGAGGAGATACTGGCGGCCGCCGACGAGCACGGGGCCGACCACGTGTTCGTTCAGGGCCGCACCCGGTCGCCGACCGGGAAGGCGCTGTTCGGCGACCGGGCACAGCAGGTCGCCCTCGACTTCGACGGGCCGGTGACGGTGCTGACCGCGTAGGACGATGGTTTAAAGCCCCATCCCCCGGAACTCACGCGTATGATCGACACCGTCGTCATCGCCACGGACGGCTCCGAGAGCGTCGAACGGGCCGTCGACGTGGCGCTCGACCTCGCGCGGCGCTTCGACGCCGCGGTCCACGCGCTGTACGTCGTCGACGAGAGCGACGTGGACTCCTCGCCGGAGTCGATCCGCGAGGAGCTACAGACCGCGTTAGAGGAGACGGGCGAGGAGGCGCTCGCGGCCGTCCGCGACCGGGCTGACCGCGAGGTCGAGACGGTCGTCCGCGAGGGCCGGCCGGCCGCGGAGATCTGCGAGTACGCCCGCGAGGAGGACGTCGACGTGGTCGCAACCGGCACCCGCGGCCGCCACGGCGAGAACCGGTTTCTCATCGGCAGCGTCGCCGAGCACGTCGTTCGCACCTGTCCCGTCCCGGTGCTGACGGTGCGGCAGCTGGGCGAGTAGCCGCGTTGCCGTTCCGCGCAGGCCTCCCCAGCGACCGGACCCGACCCCGCGAACCGGCGGGTTCTTGCCGCGCCGGCCGGACGTACCGGTATGGACGACGCGATCATCGAGGACGACGACCTGTCGCTCGGCCGCAAGTCAGTGATCCCGGGGGAGGGGTTTTTCGTCCCGGACTCGCTGGAGGAGAGCCACGAGGAGGAGGCCGCCGCCGAAGCGCTCGACGGCGCGAGCGTCGCCGTCGTCGCGGACCCCGACGCAGACGGGCTGGCCTGCGTGGCGCTCCTGCGGGAACTGTACGGCGACGAACCGCCCGCGGAACCGGCGGTGGGCGACGAGGCTGCCGGTGAAGAGGACGAGACGGACCCCGATACACCCGTCGACGTCGCCGAGGAAGCCCCTGGCCGCGTCTCCCGGGACGTGGCGCTGATCCCGGCGGGCCCCCACGACCTGGAGGAGGGCATCGAGTACGTCGCCGAGTACGGGGCCGCGGGGATCGACCTCTTCGTCTGTGACCTCTGTCCCGACCGCTACGAGTACGTCGAGTCGGAGCTCGAAGCCGCGGTCGAGACGGCCGATTCGGTTCGCTGGTTCGACCACCACCAGTGGGACGACGCGGTGGCCGAGCAGGTGCGGGCCGCCGGCGTCGAACTGGTGGTCGGCGACAGCGACGAGGAGTGCACCGCCGACGTGGCGCTGCGCTCGCTCGACCACGAGTTCCCCGAGCGCTTCGCCGAACTGGCCGCCGTCACCCGGGACCACGACCTCTGGATCCGCGAGGACCCCCGGAGCGACGACCTGGCGGACTTCTCGTACTGGAGCGACCCCGGGGAGTACGTCGACGTGGTGATGCGCCACGGGCCGGACCTGCCCGAGGAGACGCTGGCGTTCGTCGAGGAGCGCCGCGTCGAGAAGCAGGCGCTCATCGACCGCGCCGTCTCCCGCGCCGACATGCGCGAGGTCGGGCCGTGGACGGTCGGCGTCACGTACGGCCGGTGTTCGCAGAACGAGGTCGCGGAGGCGCTGCGCGAGCAGGGCGCGGACGCCTCGGTGGTCGTCAAGCCGGCCGGGTCGGCCTCGATCCGCGGCACGGACGCGTTCGAGCGCTGCCACGAGGTCGCCCGGCAGGTCAACGGCGGCGGCCACCCGAAGGCGGCGGGCTGCAAGCCCGACATCTACGACGACATGCTGGACTACGCGAACCACTGGACCACCCGCGGCGCGGTGACCAAGCAGGTCATCCTCGACGCGTTCCGGACGCTGGTGCCCGAAAATGGAGAGAGTGAGGAGATACCCGAGCCGACAGAAGAGGACGCCGAGGAATGACCTTCGACGCCACCGACGCCGACAAGCCGGTCGTCGGCATGGTCCACCTCCCGCCGCTGCCCGGCGCGCCGAAAAGCGACGGCGACCTCGGCGCAGTCCGCGAGGCCGCGCTGCGCGACGCCCGCCGACTGGCCGAGGGCGGCGTCGACGCCCTCATGCTGGAGAACTTCGGCGACGCGCCGTTCTACCCCGACGACGTGCCCGAACACGTCGTCGCGTCGATGACCCGCGTCGCCGGTGCGGTCGCGGACGCCGTCGACCTGCCGCTCGGCGTGAACGTCCTCCGGAACGACGCCGCGGCCGCGCTGTCGGTCGCCGCCGCGGTCGACGCCGCGTTCGTCCGCGTGAACGTCCACGTCGGCGCGCGTGTGACCGACCAGGGCGTCGTCGAGGGGCGGGCCCACGAGACGGTCCGCCTGCGCGAGCGACTCGACTGCGACGCGGCGATACTGGCCGACCTCGACGTGAAACACTCCGCCCCGCTGGCGCGCCGCGACGCGGCGGCCGACGACGGGGTCGACCCCGAGCGCGTCGCCGAACCCGTCGAGCGCGGCCTCGCGGACGGCGTGGTGGTCAGCGGCGCTGGCACCGGCCACGCCGTCCCGGCGGAGCGCGTCGCGGCGGTTGCGGACGCACGGGACGAGGCGGGGCTGGACGCCCCCGTCGTCGTCGGGAGCGGCGTCTCGGCGGCGAACGCGGCGGACCTGTTCGCCGTCGCCGACGGGGCCATCGTCGGCACGGCGCTGAAGGAGGGCGGGGAGACGACGAACCCGGTCGACGTTGCACGGGTCGAGCGACTCGTCACGGCCGTCGACGAAGCGCGGTAGGCGTCCCGCCACCGACATCCGCGACCGAAACGGGTATATTATCTCGTTTTGCGGATAGAAACAATGGCTGACGAACGAGTGATCCGTCGTCTGAACGTGATCATCGTCCTCCTGCTCGTCATTCTGGCTGTACTGCTCCAGTCGATCCTCCCCACGCTGTTGGCGGTCGTCGCCGGATTCGCAGTCCTCGCGTGGTGGGTGGCGATGGGCTGGGCGCTGCTGCCGCTAGCTCGCGATGCCGTCCCGTGGTGACCGCCGCGACCCTTCGGCTCGGTGTGTCCGGTTACGGCCGCCGGAACTCGTAGGAGCGATCCCCGCCCTCGATCCGGATCCGGCCGCGCTCGTGCTCGACGTACAGCGCGTCGACGCCGTCGTCGGCGTACTCGTGGAGCGGCATCCCCGCCCTCGATCCGGATCCGGCCGCGCTCGTGCTCGACGTACAGCGCGTCGACGCCGTCGTCGGCGTACTCGTGGAGCGGCATCCCCGCCTCGACGCGACCGTCGCGGGTGACGGAGAACCGCGCGCCGCCGACCGTGACCGCGATATGCTCGTCGCCCGCAGTCACCTCGCCGCCGCCCGCGAACCGCCGGAGGTGGGCCTCGACGGCGGCCCAGTCGTCGACCGCGACTCGTTCGTACTCGCTCATACTCGACGGAGGACGCGACGGGCCAAAACTTCCCGGCCCGCGACGCGCGGCGTCAGCGCTCGCCGACGACCCACTTCTGGGAGTACGCCTCGCCGCAGTCACACTGCGCGTAGGCGTGGATCACGTCGCCATCGGCGTAGATGCCGCCGACCTCCTCGTTCTGTTCCTCGGCGAAGGCGAACACGAACCGCGCCTCGTGGGCCGCGCCGTCGCCCTCGGGGCAGTCGCCGCCTTCGAGGTCGGCGTCGATGGTGCTCTCCGCGCCCATCGCCTCCTTGGCGAAGCCCATCGGGTCCAGCCCGGTCGCGGCCTGGAAGGCGTTCCGGCCGTCGTCGCCGTCGACCACGATCACGATGCCGTCGGCCACTCGTTCGCCGTACCCCTCCAGTTTGCCGAGGTCGTCGACGGCGTCCTCGGCGAGGTAGAAGGCAACGTCCTCCGGGCGCTCGCCGGCGAGGAACGCCTCGCGCTTCGAATCGGTCATACCCGCGGTTGCCGGGCGACCGGGAAAAAGGGTCCGCTACGGGTTCGGGTCAGCCGTCCTCCAGCTGCTCGGCGATCGAGGCGAGACCCTCGTCGGGCGACTCGGTCGCCTCGTACACGACGCGCTCGCCGGGGGCGCGAACGCCGTACTTGAACCCGTCCTCGACGACGTCGACGAGGACGGAGCCGCCGACCGAGACGGCGTCGGTCGCGTCGACCCACGCGAGCAGTCGGTTCGGCGCGTCGCCGGGGTCGCGTGCGAGCCGGGGCGCGTCGTACGCGCCGGGGATCACGCGCCGATCGTCGCCCAGTGCCGTCTCGATCCGGGCGTGGCGCTCGGTCCCGTCGACGACCAGCCGGACGACATCGTCGGCAGGGAACTCGTGGGCTGCGTCCGCCGGGATCTCGATCCGGGGCCTGCTGGTCGACCCGACGGTCCCGAGGGTCGCCCGGACGGTGGTGACGGCGTCGTGGTCGCTGGGGAGGCGGTCCGTCATGAGAACTGAGAGAAGCCGTGTAGAACGCGTGTCGCGTTACTCCTCGTCGGCGAGGAGGTCCTCGACCGACTCGTCGCCGCGGCCGACGATCTTCGCGTTGATCTGGGCGACGGCGTCGCTGATCTCGCTGCCGCGGACGGTGACACGCTTGCGCTCGCCCTCGCGGGTCGGGTTGAAGCCGGTGCCGCCGTCGGAGAGGATCTCCTGCAGGTCCGGGCCGTCGACGTCGGCGCGGAGGGGGCGGCCGGCGTCGTCGGAGCCGCCGGTGAGTTCGAGCGTGTAGCCGTCGAGGCCGACGGCACCGCCGTCGACCTCCTCGCCGAGCGACCGGCCGAGGAATCGGGTCGCGTCCTGGTCGTCCGCCTCGCGCTGGTACGTCTCGCCCGTTTCGGGGTCCGAGACGACGACTTTGAAGCTTGCCATGCGTGCAACGAGTCGGTCCCCGCCCAAAAGGACATCGAAACGGTTGCGGCGGGAGAGTCAAGCCCCCCGAGCACGAACCCCGGGGTATGGACCGGGAGGTGCTGATGCTCCAGTTGCGCCAGGCGTTCGGCGGCACGCCAGCGGAGCGTCGCGCCGTCGCCCGCGCCGCCACCGACCTCGTCGACTCCGGCCAGTTCGCTGACGACCGCGGGGACGAACTGACGCCCGAACTCGTCGTGGAGAACCTCGCCGACTGCCGCGAGGGGTCACCCGCGGAGCGCTGGAACTGGTGGATGGGCGCGCTGGAGGCCGCGTTCGGCGGCTACGAGCGGTTCGTCGTGACCCGGTGGGACGAGGAGGACGCCCCGAACGCTTGATCACTCGACTGCGTCGCCGTCCCGAACCGCCGCGCGGCGCTCGGGGATCAGGTCCAGTTCGTCGTCGATGTCGCCGAGCACGAGCAGCGCGTAGTAGCGCAGGTACGTTATCACGGGGACCTGCGCGAGCGCGACGGCGGCCAGCACCGCAACCACGAACAGCAGCCCGAGTACGACGAACGCCGCGATCCCGACCGGACCAGCGGCCATCAGCAGGAGGAACGCGAACAGGCCGAGGACCCCAAAGGGGATCAACAGCGCGGCCGCAGCGACGCCGACGGCGACACCGACGACGACCCCGCCCGCGGCCGAGAGGAGGAACCCGACCACGGCGTACGCGAGGAACTGCACCGGGTTCGCCGCGATCGCCGCCCAGAGCCGCCGCCACGCGGCGAGGACGCCGCAGTCTTCGAGTACCATCACCGGGACCACGAACGCCGTCGTGAACCCGTGGACCAGCCCGAGGAGGACCGCGAGCAGAACGGCAACCGGGACCAGCAACAGGACCGCCACGAGGGAGAGTTCAGGAACGCCGCCCAGGACGGCCGGGAACGCGACGGCCGCGACCGCCACTGCGGCCCCGCCCAGCACGAACAGCGCGAGCAACAGGCGGAAGGCGAACAGCCGAACGCCCTGTCGCCAGCGTCGGCCCCAGTACGCCCGGACTGACACCGACTCCCGGCGGAGCGACTCGACGAGGACGAACTCCATGACCGACCCGACAAACAGGAACAGGAGGCCAAGCAGGAGCGCGGCAGCCACGACCCCGCCGACGACGAGCCAGACCGACTCGTCGACCGCCAAGGGGTCTATCGCCCCGTCCGGCCCGGTCACGGCGTCGTCGGGGACCGTCCCGCCCCCGGTCGGCGCGTTGAACTGGACGGTCGAGAGGTTCGTTCCGGGACCGGCGGCAAACAGGACGACGAGCGCGAGTTTCGCCCACTTCCGGGGCGCTATCGGCCACAGGAACGCCCGGGTCGCCTCGACCGCGTCGTCGACGGCTTCGATCGCGTGGAGGGGCATCGTCAGCGGTCGTACAATCCGGAGGTACCTCTAGCTGGGGGTTAGTTCGCGTCGTCGGTCCGCTCGTCCGCCCCGTTCGCGCCGGTCTCGTCGGCAGAGTCGGGGGACACCCCATCGCCCTGCCCGGCGACGCGGTCGGCCAGCGCCTCGGCCCCCGGGTCCAGGCTGTCGTACAGCCGCGCCGCGACCGCTATCACGGCGGGGAGCGCCGCAAGCAGGAACACCGCGTCGTAGAACCGGGCATCGACAAAGGGCGTGACGACGCCGGCCAGCCCGCGGTGGGCGACGAGCACCGCCGCAAGGACGAGAAGCCAGTACGCGGCCGACGCGACGTTGCCGATTACCTCCCGGGAGCCGGAGAGCACCATCCGGACGAGCAGCGCGGCCTTCGGCGCGGCGTACAGCAACAGCCCGGCCACGACGACGGTGGCGACGGCGCTGACGACCGCCGCGAACGTGACGGGCGTGCGTGGGACCAATCTGTCGACGCCCGGCAGGAGCGTGACGAGGTACAGCACGAACGTGACCGACGCGGCCCCGAGCAGTAGTTTGGTCACCGAACGAACCGTCTCGCGTGTCGGCGTGATCGACGACGTGTCGGTATGCATCGTTGCACCCCGAGGCGAGGGCGGCCGGGAACATAGACGCCCGACACCGTCAACACGATTTTACCGCGATTACATCGGATTGATGGCGGTGCCGTCCGTCCGTTTGCCGGCCTAGTATTCGTTAAGTTACAAAAAGACGTTTCCGGGAACGAACATTATCCCGGCGGCCGAACTACCGATCGATGACGGAGTCCCGGCTGCTGATCTGGAAGTACTACGCCTACCGGGCGAGCAGCGCCGCCGGGTTCTACCTGCCCGTCAGCATCCTCTACCTGAAGGACCAGGGGTACAGCCTGGCGTTCATCGGCCTCGCACAGGCGGTGTTCTCGTTCGGGATGCTGGCCGCGGAGATCCCGTCGGGCTACCTCGGCGACCGCCTCGGCCGAAGGGAGACGCTCGCGCTGGGCAACGCGCTCCGGGCGACCGCGATGGTCGCGTACGTCCTCGCCGGGTCGGCCGTCGGCATCCTCGCGGTGAAGGCCCTCTGGGCGGTCGGCTGGGCGTTCCGGTCAGGCACCCAGAGCGCCCTCCTGTACGAACTGCTGTCGACGCGGTTCGACGAGTCCGAGTACGCCCGTATCGACGGCCGCGGCAGCACCGTGCTGCTCGTGACCTCCGGCACGGGCGCAGTCGTCGGCGGCGCGCTGTACACCGTCGACGCCGGCCTGCCGTTCCTGGTGAACGCCGCGCTGGCGCTCGCCGGCGTCCTCGTGCTCGCAACCTTCCCCTGCATCGAGTGCGAGGCCGAGGACGCCGAGGCGTTCACCGTCCGGGAAGCGGTCGAAATGCTCCGGATACAGGCCGCCCGCCCCGAAGTCCGCTGGTTCGTCGCCTACGCCGCGCTGTTCGCCGGGCTGTTCGGCGTGACCCGGACGTTCGAACAGCCCGCGCTGGACGCCGTCGGCGTCCCGGTGGTCGGGATCGGCCTCCTGTACGCGGGGTTCAAGGCCGTCTCGGCGGTCGCCGCGTCCGCGACCGGCTGGCTGGAGGCGACGGTCGGGGTCCGCCGGACGTTCGGCCTGCTCGCGCCCGTGTTCGCGCTCGCGTACGCAGCTGTCGCCGTGACGCCGCTAGCGCTGGTTCCGGTACTCGTGCTCTACCGCACCACCCAGACCGTCATCCGTCCCCTGCGCAACCAGTACCTGAACGACCGGCTCGGCGACGTGGGGCGCGCGACGGTCCTGTCCGGCGCGTCGATGGCGCTGTCGCTCGCGAGCGGCGCGGCCAAGCTGCTCGGCGGAGCCGCGGCCGGAACGACGGGGGCGGTCGGCGTCCTCCCGTGGGCCGGCCTGACCGTCGCCGGGTTGGCGGCCGTACTCTGGCTTGCCACCTCGCCGGTCCGGAGCGGAACCGCGACGGCGAGTTCGCCGCCAGCGACGGCCGCCGACTCCGGGTGAACGCGGCCGGGCGAACACCTCAGACGACGTGCGACTCCCCGATCCTCGGCGCGCTCGCGTCGTAGCCGTCGCCGCGGAGTTCGTCGGCGAACGCCCCACAGCGGTCGCCGTGGTTCACGAGCACCGTCACGTCCCGGTAGGCGTCGAGAAATTCGAGCAGTCCATCGCGGTCGGCGTGGGCCGAGAAGTCGTACCGTTCGACCCCCGCGCTCACCGGCATCCGGCGGCCGTCTATCTCGGCGCTGCCCGTCTCCAGCAGGTCCCGCCCCGGCGTCCCCTCGACCTGATACCCCGTCATCGTGATCGTGTTCGTCGGGTTCGCCCGGATCGCGGGGATGTACGTCATCGCGGGGCCGCCGGAGAGCATCCCGCTGGTGGTGACTATTGCCGCCTGCTGGTCGGTGATCCGCGTTCGCTGTCCGTCGCGACCGGTGACGAAGCGGGCGTGGGACTTCGCCCGTTGTAGGGCATCGGCGTCGCGGACGAACCCGGAGTGACGGAGCAGCATCCGCGTCACGTCTTTCCCCATGCCGTCGACGTAACAGGGGATGTCGTTGGCCGCGCAGACGAGCAGCATCTCCTGTGTCCGACCGATCGCAAAGGCCGGAACGACCACGGTGCCGCCCTCCCAGAGCGTCGTCTCAACGCTCTCGACGAAGCGGTCCTCGACGGTCGCGCGGGCCTCGTGTTCCACGTCGCTGTACGTGCTCTCGCAGACGACCACATCCGCGTCGGGGCGCGCAGTCGTTCCCGACACCAGTCGCTGATCGTGGGTGTGGAAGTCGCCGGTGTACAGCAGCCGCGTGTCGCCGTCGTCCACGAGGACGTGGGCGCTCCCCGGGATATGGCCGGCGTCGAACAGCGTCACATCGTGGCCCGCGGCTTCGAACGACTCGCGGTAGCCGTGGGTCTCGGACACCTGCGTGAGACGCTTCACGTCCGTCTCGGTGAACGGGCACGCGAGCGTCCCGCCGTGTAACTTCAACGTGTCCCGCGCCAGCGTCAGCGCGAGTTCCCGGGTCGGCGGCGTCCAGTGGACCGTCGGGCGGGCGTCGCCCGAGAGCAGCGCCGGGAGCGCCCCGACGTGGTCCAGATGGCCGTGCGAGACGACGACGGCGTCCGGCTCCGGCGTCTCGACGGGAAACCGCGGTGGGTCGTCGGCCAGCATGCCGAAGTCGAGCAGGAGGCGGTCGTTCACGAGCACGGCGCTCCGCCCGACCTCGCGGGCACCGCCGAGAAACCGGAGGTCCATCGGCCGGGCTACTCCTCCGCGGCCTCGACCTTGTCGGCGTGTTTCTCCAGGTCGGCCGCGAGTTCGCGGGCCTCGTCGGGCGAGAACGACACCTCCGCCATGTGGGCGGGGAGGTGCTCCTCCTGCATGTTGTCGGCCTCGAACTGCAGTTGCACGCGGTCGGGGTGCTTCCGGGGCGAGGTCGCGTTGAGGACGGCCAGCGTCTCCGTCTCGAAGTCGTGGCCGGTGATGGTCGCGTCGATCAGGTCGAAGGTCGTGTACGCGTTGACCTTCATCAGTCGGTCTGCCATGGACGACCGAAGGGGGCAGAGCCACTTAGCCGCCGCGGAGCAGGTCGGGGAAGGAAAGGCGTCGAAAAGCGCGCTCCGTCAGTCGTCGGCGGGCGCGGCTCCGTCGTCGACGACGGACGTGGGCGCGGGGCTCGCGTCCATGTCGTCGTCCTCGGCGTAGGGGTACCACGTCCGCTTCGTGTTGTGCATGTACGGGTCGTCGTAATCCGTCTCCTCGGGCTCGACGAGGTCCGCGAGTTCCTCCTCGTCGCGGTCGACGACGAACTCGCGGAACGTCTCGTACTCGACGGCTTCGCCGTCTCCTTCTCGTTGTTCCTCCGGAACAACGCGCTCCTCGCGGGCGTCGGCGTAGTTGTCGACCAGGTTCCGGATCGCGCCGGGCACCTCGTCGGCCGGAACGCGCTCGGTGACCCAGTCGGCGAAGTTCGGGTTCTCGCCGAGGCCGCCGCCGAGACCGATATCCATCGCCTCGACCGGCTCGCCGTCCTTGCGCGTCTTCATGCCGCGCAGGCTCACGTCGGCGATCTGGGGCTGGGCGCAGGAGGCCGTACAGCCCGAGAGGTGGATGTGGAAGTCGTCGACGTCGTCGGGCAGGTCGACGTTCTCCTTCAGCCAGCGCGCGTAGCGCACCTGGCGGTTCTTCGTCTCGATGATCGACAGCGAGCAGAACTCCGTCCCCGTGCAGGCGATCGAACCGCGCATCAGCGGGCTGGGGTCGGGGCTGTAGTCCTCCAGCAGCGGCTCGGCGAGCAGGTCGTCCAGTTCCGACTCGGGTACGTCGGTGAGGATGACGTTCTGGCGCTGGGTGAGCCGTGCCTCGCCGCTGCCGTACTCGTCCGCGAGGTCCGCGAGTTCGATGACCTCGTCGGCCCCCATCCGGCCGACGAGCACGTTCAGGCCGACGTAGTAGTTGCCGTCCTGCTGCTCGTGGACGCCGACGTGGTCGGCGTGGCCGTCTTTCGTCCCGGCGTTGTACGAGTAGTGCTCGCGCAGGTCCTCGCCGGCCGTCTCCAGTTCGAAGTCGACGTAGTCCTCCTGCAGCGTCTCGCGGACCTTCTCGGGCCCCCACTCGTCGACGAGGAACTTGATGCGTGCGTTGTAGCGGTTCTCGCGGTCGCCGTGGTCGCGGAACAGCGCCGACAGGCCGCCCGCGACATCGGAAGCGCGCTCCTGCCGCACGAACACGTCGACGTTCCGGGCGAAGCGGGGCTCGTTCCGGGCGAGGCCGCCGCCGACCCGAACGTTGTAGCCCGTCACGGTTTCGCCGTCGATCTCCTTCTCGGCCGGCTCGAACGCGAGGTCGTTGATGTCGCCCTGGCCACAGCCCTCCTCGCAGCCGGTGACCGACACCTTCCACTTGCGCGGGAGGTTCGAGTGGTCGTCGTTGCCCTTGAACGTGTCGTGGAGCTCGTGGATCGTGTCGAGGGCGTCGACGTGCTCGTGTTTGTCCTTGCCGGCGACGGGACAGCCGACGATGTTGCGCCAGGAGTCGCCGCAGGCCTGGATCGTCTCCAGCCCGTTCTCGTTCAGCGTGTCCCAGATCTCGGGCATGTCCTCGATCCGGATCCAGTGGAGCTGGATCGACTGGCGCGTGGTGAAGTCGGCCCACCCGTTGCCGAACACGGGGTTCTCGACGGGCCCCTGCGAGTACTCCTTGGCCACCTCGCCGATGGTTCGCAGCTGGCCCGGTTCGAGCACGCCGTTGGGCGTCCCGATCCGCATCATGAAGTAGCTCTCCTGCCCGGCCCGCTGGTGGTACAGGCCGTACCACTTGAACCGCTCGAACCAGGCGTCGTGCTCGTCCTCGGGGATCGCCTCCCACCCTTCCTCCGCGAACCGCTCCATGTGGGCACGGATGTCCGTGCCGTACACCTCGTCTTTCCATTCCTCGACGTCGCTAGCCATGTGCGTCCCATAGTGATCCCCCCGTAAACCACCGCCCCTAGCGTCAGTACTCCCCTCGTCTCGGACATACCGGAGAGGCTTGCCTGACGTGGGAACACGTGACAGCCCGGAGTCCGTACCCCGAGCGTCCGCAGTCAGTTCCCGCCGGCAGTCACTGGTCGCCCGCGGCGGGCGACCGGATGGCTCCCGTGTCGAACTCGCGGAACTCGCCGTTCACGACCCGGCCGACGGGGAGGGCGTCTATCGTGCCGTGGCCGCCGCAGTCGATGCACTGGACGATCGTCCCGACGGCGACCGTGTCACGGTCGACGGATACGTCGTAGAACGACTCGGGCAGCAGATGCGCCACCTCGCAGTCGCAGAACTCGACCCCCGCGACCGGCCAGACCGCGCTGTTGCTGACCGCGCGGGCGTTGTTCACGCTGATCCACGCCCCGTCGTCGAGCGTGCGGACGGGCACCGTCATCGCCCGCCCTTGCCCGCCGGCACGTCTTAGCCCGTCGACAGTCGCAAGGCTTACCGCCTGATGACGCAAGTTTCGCATCGGCCACGGCGCTTTCGGTCGATTGTCGGCGCATCGGCCAACCGGGATACCGGACAGTGTATCCGGTAGTCGGGAGTCAGGGTAGGGCTTGTTGACGAAGGGCGGCTTAAGGGGTGAGCGCCGCAACGTCACGGTGATGACTGACGACGCTCGCTCGCGCGACGGGTCGCGCCAGCACACGTCCGCGGATGTCGCACCCGAACTGTACGAGCCGGAGGGAGAGCGATGACCGCCACCTGCACCGACGAAGATGTGGACGACGAGGCCGAGGAAGCCGTCGACGACCACCTCGCCGACGTCGAGGAGGGAGCGGGCTGCACGGAGATCTGGGAACACCTCTCCGAGCAGCGTGAGGAATAGACGTCGCAGTGACGGCGTGGGTTTTTGACCGTGCCTTCCGTAGATGGCTCCGATGACGCCTGACCGGTCGGACGACGGGAGCGACGGGGAGCCGCTGCCGGCCGACCGTGAGTCGCCGGTCGGCCAGCCGGTCGTTCGCGGGGACGCCGCAGTCACTGGCCGCCACGCCCGTGACGCCGTCCAGTTCGACCCGGACGACCCCGACAGCCTCGCGGACGCCGCCGAGACGGTGCGGGCGTTCGCCGAGAACACCGTCGGCGGCGAGGACAACGTGTACATGCTCCGCGGGGCGGCTGCCTGTGCCGCCCTCGTCCGGGGCGAGGGGTCGTACAAGGCCGCCGCGGAGCGCGCCGGCGGGGAGGCGACCGTCGCGTTCATCCGCAAGTGGGCGCGGGTCCACGACCTCCCGGAGTCGATCCGGCGGCACGTCGCCATGGGCGACATCGCCCCCACCGCGGCGAAACACGTCGCCCGCGTCGCCGGCAACGCGCGCTTTCTGGTCGCCTTCGCCGTGCTCGACGGCGGCCTCACCGTCCGCGAGGTGCGCAGCGTCGCCAGCGCGGTTAACGGCGGGACGCCGGTCGAGGAGGCGCTCGCCGACCACGGCGTCGCCGTCGGCGAACTGACGACGACGCTTCCCCCGGACACGTATCAGCGCCTCCGTCGCGAGGCCGCACTGCGGAACGCCGACCCGGACGAACTCGTCGCCGAGGCGCTCGACCAGTACCTCTGACGCCCGCCCTTACGCGCCGTCGCGGCAGAACCGCTCCGCCGCGTCGGCGAGGACCGACGCCGCCCGCGTGACTTCGGTCACGTCGACGAACTCGTCGGGGAAATGCGCCTGGTCGATGCTCCCCGGCCCGAACAGCACCGTCGGGATCCCGGCCGCCTGATAGTGGCGGCTGTCCGCGCCGAACGTGCCGCCCCACGGCGTCGCGTCCAGCCCGGCGTCGGTCGCCGCCGACCGCACCGCCGTCACGACCGGCTCGTCGAGGGCGACCTCGGCCGGTTCGAACTGGATAGAGAACCGCTCGAACGTCGGCGGATGCTCGCGGAGCCAGTCGCTGTCTGCGACGACCGAGTCGAGTCGGTCCTGAAATTCGGCCTCCACCTCGGCGACGGTCTCGCCCGGCGCGACGCCGATCCGGACCTCCGCGACGAGTTCGTCGGGCACCGACGACGCCCAGTTGCCCGCCTCGACCGTCCCGACGGTGACGGGCCACTTCACGGGGTAGTCCTCGTACAGGGGGTGCGTGACGCGCTCGTCGCGCTCGGCCTCCAGGTCCGCGAACGCACGCCGGATCCGCTCGAAGTGGGGCAACACCGACTCGCCGTTCCACCGCGTCGCGGCGTGGGCCGCCCGACCTCGGAGTCGGAGTCGCTTCATCACGCTCCCCTCGACGGCCGCGACGACGCCGAGTTCGGTCGGCTCGGCGATGATCGCGGCGTCGCGCTCGAAGGGGTACGGGTTCGACAGCGCCGCCGCGGCCGCGCCGATCCCGCCTTCCTCCTCGCCGGCAACGCTCTCGACGACGACCCGCCCGTCCACGTCGTCCCGGCCGGCGAGCCGCCGCGCCGCGAACACGCAGGCGGTCAGCCCGCCCTTCATGTCCGCCGCACCGCGCGCGGTCACGCAGTCGCCGTCCCACTCGGGGTCGAACGGGTCTGTCCCCCACGCCGACCGGGTCGCCGGTACCACGTCGACGTGCCCGTTCAACACCAGCGTCGGCCCGGCCTCCGGGTCGCCGAGTTCGACGACGCCGGCGACCGACGGCCGGTCCGCCGTCTCGATCGCGGCCGGGTCGTCCGGGAAGGAGGGATGACCGGCCAGTTCCTCGGCGTCGGCGGTCCACTCGTACGTGTCGAAGCCGAAGGACTCGAACCGCTCGCGGAGCCACGCCTGCGCCGGGGCCTCGTCGCCGCCGGTCGTGTCGAACGCCAGCAGTTCGTCGAGAAACGCGCGCACGTCCGCGGTCCCGTCGTCGGCGAACTCGTCCATACGCCGACACGCGGCGGGGTGGGGCAAAAGCGATCCGCCTGCGAGCGATCGAACGATAACCCTTTAGCCGTCCCGGTGAAAACTGTCGACCGCGGGCCGGTAGCTCAGTTAGGCAGAGCGTCTGGCTTTTAACCAGATGGTCGGGGGTTCAACTCCCTCCCGGCCCGTACAGTGAACCGATGAGCCTCGCGAATCGGTGAACGAACCGGCAGGAGGGAGTTGAACCCGGGGAGTCACAGCCCAGGAAGCGAACGGAGTGAGCGACCCGGACTGTCTCCACTCGGTTCACCCCCCTCCCGGCCCGCAGGTGTGCAGCGAATTCGGGACGCGGGGAGTATCGCAACGTCTCGGTGACCCCCGGAAGCCCCCTCCCGATCGCGCGCCCTCACTCGCTGCGCGCGTCGCTCCCTCCGGTCGCTTTCGTGCTTGCGTCGCGACGACGCGCGACCAGTCGGCCCCTTCCGAAGTCCCACCGGGAGCGGTTGTCCGGACGGTCGGGTATCCGAAGCTTCTGAAAACACCGAGAACCGATACCGGGAGGTCACGGACCGAAAACGTGGAAAACGGGACTGCCTACTCCTTGCGCGGGAGGTACGCGAGGCCGGTGAGCAGGACGCCCGCGAGTCCGCTCATGATGACGATCCCCCAGAGGCCGTTGATCCGCTCGTCGAAGCGCTGCTGCTGGGCGGCCTGGGACTCGTATCCCTCGATGTCGGTGGTCAGTACGAACGTATCGTTGCTGGTGAAGTGTGCGACGTACTCCGTCCCCTCCGTCTGCGAGGAGTTCAGGATGAACGGCTCACCCTCCGTGAGGCTGACGGACTCGACCCGGACACCGTCCCACTCGAGCAGGAGGCCCGACTGCGTGACGTTGGTAACGGTCGTGGAGTTGCCCTGATACTGGAGGGTCTGACCCTCGGTGATCGTCAGGTTGGTGAACGCGTCGTCCCGCACGTACGGCGTCAGCTCGCGAGTGCCGTTGTCGTACTCGCGGACCACGAGGTACTGGCCGGTCTCGTTCTCGTAGGTCAGCGACGCGCCCGAGCCGTTGGCCGGTGTCGTCCGGAACGTCGCCTCGGTCGGGTCCGAGACGTTGGCGACGAACGTGATGTACTCGGTGCCGTTGTACGTTATCGTCGCGTTCGTCTCGATGGTGTCCGAGAAGACCGCGGACTGGTTGGTCCAGGAAAGCGTCGCTTCGCCGGGTTCCTCGCCGGACGGAGCGGTGACGCCCGTCACGGTGTACGCCCGGTCACCCGTGTCGACCGGAGAACTGTTTTCCAGTTCGTATTCGGGGTTCTCGACCGTGATCGACGGCCCCTGCGCCGTCGCGATGAACGCGTACGACCCGGCAGCGAGCACGAGGAAGAACGCGATATACACCGCCGCTGCTCGTCGTTGCATGTGTCGACCGATGTACGCACTCCGTAAAACGATTACTTTTCGCATGAAGGGGTTCGCCCGTGCGTGACCGGAGGCCGAACACGTTCGGCACGATCCGGCGTGGTCGCGGGTAGGGCACCGACAGCACCTCGCTGCGGGGCGAACTCGCCCCGAGCTCCAAAAAAGAATGACAGGAATTTAACTGTGCAGAGGGATATTGACGAACGAATACGTCGATGCGTCGACCGAACGCGATCGCAACCGCCCTGGTCCTGACGGGACTTATCATGCTCGCCGCCCCGACGGCCGGGTTCGAGATGATAACGGCCGACCGCACCAGTTCGGTGAGCGTCGCGGACGACGCCAACGCCCTGCTCGGGGTGCAGACGACCGGCGACACGCCGGACCAGCAGAACCCTGCCGTCGTCGTCGAGATCACGAACAACGCGGGGAAGGAGTTCACGGACCTCCAGACGGACGTGACGATTGACGGCTCCACACTGAGCGTCAGTAACGGGTTCGCCGGGAGCCTCGCCGCCGGCGAGACGACCGGGCTGGAGTTGACGTGTGAGGGCGGCGGGGACGGTACCGCGACGGTGACGATCGTTTCGGTCGCGGAGGGCGACGGGTTCGAAATCCGGAATCACGAGTACACCAGGACGATCACCTACAGCTGTACGGGTGGCGGTGGCGGCGGTGGAAACCCCGGCAACGGAGGCGGTGGGTCCGGTCCCGCGTCGTTCACCGCCAGCGACGTGGACGAGAACGCGGACACGTTGACACAAACGTTCACGTTCGACGGCGACGGCCTCGGCTCGAACGGCGACGCGACGGTCGACCTGACCGACCCGCAGGCAAACGGCGGCATTGACTACACGACGATGAACCCTGGAGACGTGACGCTCGTCAACGGCAAGGGGAGTGTGGCGTACGATTCGAACACTGACGAGATCACCTACGAGGCTCAGGGGAATGTCAAGGGCACGGTCGAGATCGAGGTCAGTAACTTCGAGGTCCAGTCGGCCGACGGCGGGACGGTCGAGTACGCCGACAGCGCGGACCGGACAGGACAGGACACGTTCTCGGTGTTCGCCGTCGCCGACGACGGCGGGAGCGTCGACACGGGTGGCGATGCCGTCGTCCCCGAAAACGGCACCGCGGGTGAGATCGATTCCGGGGGCAACCTCACCGCGGGCGACAACGCCACCGTCGACGGCGAGGTCAGCTCAGACGGCAACATCTCGGCGGGTGAGAACACCACCTTCGACGGCGAGGTCGACTCAGACGGCGATATCTCGGCGGGCGAGAATACGACCTTCGATGGCGAAGTCGACTCCGGTGACGACCTCTCCGCTGGCGACAACACGACCTTCAACGGCGAAGTCAGCTCCGACGACGAAATCTCGACGGGCGAGAATACGACCTTCGACGGTGAGGTCGACTCCGGTGACGACCTCGATGCCGGCGAGAACACCACCTTCGACGACGAGGTCAGCACCGGAGACAATCTCACCGCCGGTGAAAACACCACCTTCGATGGCGAAGTCAGTACTGGCGACAATCTCACCGCGGGTGAGAACACCACCTTCGACAGTGGGGTCAGCTCCGGAGGGGACCTCACCACTGGAGACAACACTACCTTCGAGGGGGAAGTCAGCTCCGACGACGAGATCTCGACGGGCGAGAACGCCACCTTCGACGGTGAAGTCGATTCCGAGGACGACCTCACCGCCGGCGAGAACACCACCTTCGACAGTGGGGTCAGCTCCGGAGGGGACCTTGCTACTGGAGATAACACCACCTTCGAGGGCGAAGTCAGTACTGGTGACAATCTCACCGCGGGCGAGAACGCCACCTTCGACGGCGAGGTCAGTTCCGGTGATGACATCTCGGTGGGCGAGAACACCACCTTCGACAGTGGGGTCAGCTCCGGAGGGGACCTCACCACTGGAGATAACACCACCTTCGAGGGCGAAGTCAGTTCCGTGGAGGATCTCGCCACTGGCGACAACGCCACCTTCAGCAGTTCAGTCACCTCCGACGGCAACCTCACTACCGGCGACAACGCTACGTTCGACAGCGAAGTCACCACTGGAGGCGATCTCACCGCCGGCAAGAACGTCACCTTCGACGGCGAGGTCGATACGGGCGGGGACCTCTCCATCGGCAACGGATCGACCGTCGGGGCGGCTGAGGTCGGTGGGCAGGTGACGATCGACGCCGGCAGCGTGAACGGTGAACTCAGTGCCGGCGGAGACATTTACCTGCAAGACGGGGCGACAATAAACGGGGAGATCTCGACCGACGGCACGGTGTACGTGGGCTGTGACGTCGTCATCAACGGCGAGGTCGACGCCGAACGGGAGAGCACCTGTTGATACCGTCTGCCGTCTCCGCGTTGATGCCGCCCGTTGTAGTGATTCACCGGTGAGGACCGATCTGACCGGATTCTCACCGGTGAATCACCATGCGGTCGCGACGGTGCGGATGTCGGCATTCACGACCGCGTCGATGGGGAATTCCGGCGACGCTGCCGTGAGTGGGCTGGTTCGGAGCCATCGCTCCGGATGTATTCAGGAAAGCCAAGGGCCGGATTTGAACCGGCGGTGGGCGGCTCTGCAGGCCGCTGCGTTCGGCCGGACTCTGCCACCTTGGCGCAGTTCGTACTACTTGCGTCCCGCGTTTAAGCCTAGCGCTTCCGACGCGTGATCGGTGACCTACTGTCGGCACTGGCAAACGTGCGGGCCCGGCGGAGACGCCACCGTGACGAGTTGGAGAGCCCGGAGACTTTACGCTGAATATGAAGAAAGCCCACGGAGCGCGGTGCTCCGCGGGCTGAAAGTATGAGTATGAGTATGAGTGGGCAGGCGGCGATCCGGTGGTCCCAGAGGCTCGCGCACTCCAGTACTTGCCGGAACGCTGGCGGGCTTAACGTCCGTGTTCGGGATGGGTACGGGTG
>NZ_RCIH01000014.1 GCF_003675855.1 Halostella salina
TTTTAGCTAACTGAACCGCTTTGCTTGTGAAGCGGGAAATCTTCGACATGAACCATCGGTGGTTTCCCGCTTCATTCCACTAGTTCTGACGGTCGAAACCGACGCTGTCCAGCGATTCACCAGAGCCGTCGAGACGGATATCGAGGTGCGACTTCGACACCGCGTCTCGGTCTGTGTGCAAGCAAACGAGACGGCCGATGAGGCGAACGAGTCCACAGCGGAGAATGCAAGCGACACTCCCGACGACCAGGAATGCGACGAGTGGGAGACAACGGTTACGTACCCGACCGAGACGCACACTGTCGAGACAACAGTCGACGTTCGCGTGTACAGCCTTCGCGTGTCGGGGTTCAGCGCTCGCTACCCGAACGGCGACCTCGGACTCGTTGCCTACAAGAACGAGCCGTGGGCAGGCTACTCACTGCCCGGCGGCCGGGTGCAAGGCGTGTGGCGGTTTTACTCGGCTCGCGATCCGCGTTGGGACACGCTTGTCCGGCGGACCGATGACGGCAACGAGGAAACGTGCTCGCCGCTCCAGCCGCTGCAGGTCATTGCGTATCCGAGCGAAACCGGCCCGACCAGCTCCTCGCACAGTACCATCACCCTGCTCGAAACCTACGGGGAGGAAACCGCGCCACCAGGGCTTCCCGAGCACGTTGCGCTCGATGCGGTCCAAGAACCCTACACTGCGAGCTACGGGATCGCGACCCGAACGAAGATCGACGATCCGGAACGGCGGGACCTGATCGGCTCTTCGGTGACGGCGGACGGACTCGTTCGCGGCGTTGCGACGAACGTTTCGGCGGACACCTTCGCGGAAATCCCCATCACAGAGAGCAACCTCACCGTGACACTCACCGAGGTGACCGATGAAACCGTCACCGCACGGGTTACGCTCAGGGACGCAGCAACCGGCGAGCCGATCGACACGTCACGGCGCTACGGCGCGGTCGTCCTCGCCGGGACGGTCGTGCAGACGAACGAATCCGGTATCGCCGTCCGGACGCTCCAGCGTCCGGGGGGCGGTGTGACAGCGAGATACGAACCCGGACGCTGGTGGCAGAACCCGCCGAGTTACGTCTCCGATTCCGATACGGCCTACGTCCGGGGGACGGTGATCGACATCCTCGACACGCTGTTCGGGATGGCCGTGCCCGTCCTGACCGTGCTCGTCGCCGTGTACATTCTGGACCGCACGACCGGCTGGGGAATCTGGCCGCCGTGGCGAGGTGTGTGAATGGGGGCGCTCACCGACGCGATCGTCGACGCGCTCACGGAGTTCGTCTCGCTGCTGTTCAGCCCCATCACGTCGCTCATCGAGACGTACGTCGACGACCTCGTTCGGACGGTCGTCGGGACGCCACATCCAAACGCCGTCTTCGCCGAGCCGAGCAACGGCGTCTGGCCCGGCATGTACGAGTACTACTGGGAGGCGATCGTCCCGCTCTCGCTCATGCTGTGGGCGCTTTCGATCGGGATCGTCATTCTGCTTGAGACGACGAGTCACCTCTTCGGCGGCTACCATCGCGCGAAGCTGAAACGGCGCGCGTTCTCGGGACTGCTCGGCGTGCTCGCGTGGTGGTGGCTCGCCGCCATCTCGCTACGCTTTGTGAGCGCGCTCACGGGCTTTCTCGTCCCTGACCTCTCGGAAGTGTCGCTCTTTCAGACGCTGTCGTTCGGCGCGCTCGGGGTGCTCGGACTCGCGATCACCCTGACGGTTGACCTGACGCTGTTTCTCCTGCTGGCGCTCATCTACTACGTGCGTCAGGTCGTCCTCTACATGTTCGTCCTGCTGATGCCGATCCTGATCGTCCTCTGGATCCCCGGCGTCGGCCCGTTCGCGCTCGTCTCGCGGTTCATGCGCCGGCTGGCAGGCTTCTACGTTCCCTTCCTGTTCATGACGGTCCCCGTGGCGATCCTCTTTCGCCTCGGGGAGATCCTCGGCGGCGGCCTTGACCTCACGATGGGCGGCCTCGGTGCGTGGCTCTCGGCGCTCGTGATTCCTATCGTCGCCGTCGCCGCGCCGATCGTCCTGTTCTGGCAAGCCGGCGCGCTGTTTTTCGCCGCCGACCGGGCGTCGCATCGGACCTCGACGAGCCGGGCGAGAGACCGCGTCGGCCGGACGAGCGCTGGCGGCCAGCGAGTCGCCCAGGGCGGACGGAACTTCACGCGGGGGGCACGGGGCGAACCGGCAGTCGATGGAGCAGGCCAGACGACGCTCGGATCGACCGGTTCGCGTGCCCACGCGATGGGTTCGCGGGTTCACAGCACGCGAGTCGGTCTCAATGATACCTTCGGCGGCTCGAATGGCCAGACTGGAGCGGCCGGAAACCGAGATGATGTCGCCGAGAGCCAGCCAGCACAGTCAGACGGAAGCCCGCCTGCACTGCCCGGGCGAACCGACGGCGTCAACCCCATTCAGGACCGCCGCGACGGCGGGTCGGCTGGTGGGGAGCGCGCAAACAGCGCGGACGACCACGAACGCAGCGGTAGCGCACCGTCAGAACGGGGCGATCACCCTGCTGAGACGACACGAGAAGAGAATCAATGAGCCACAGCGACCCAACGAAACGAATCCCGAAATCGCTCGGCACAGGCACGAAACTGTTCGGCAGATACACGCTGACGGATCTTGCGGTCGGCATGGCACCCGGAGTTGCGGTTATCCTCGTCACGCAGGTGCTGTTGCCGCCCTCGTTGGCGGTCGGCGGGTACCCGGTCCAGACCATCGCCCTTCCGCTCGCGCTCTGTGCGATCGCCGTCGGCGGCGTCTTCGTCTCGCTGACGCCTGCCTACACGACCAGTCTCGACTGGATCGGGACCGTGGTCGGCTTCCATCGAAGCGACCGGGAGTTCGCACACGACGCGGCGAAGGAGTACACCGCGATCGAGCGTGTCTATCCCGACGACAACGCGCTCGAACGAACTGACGGCGCGCTCGTTGGACTCGTGCAGGTCGACGGACCGACGATGGCGCTCGCGACCGACGAGCAGTGGCAGGCGCAGGCGGACGCGTTCCAGAACCTGCTCAACACCGTCGTCGAGTTCCCGATCCAGATCTACTCGACGACCCAGCCGTTTCCCGTCGAGGAGTACCTCTCGCACTACGAGGCCCGACTGGAGGATGCCGACGTGAAAGACAACCCCCAGTTGAAAGGACTCATCGAGAACTACATCGCCTGGTACCGGACCGACCTCGAAGAGCGCCGCATGACGATCCGGGACCACTACGTCGTCGTCCCCGTGACGCCCGCCGAGGTGCAGTTCGAACGCGAGAGCGTGAGCCAGCGACTCACCGCGATCCCAGTACTCGGGATATTCGTCCAAGCGTGGTTTGCACCGAGGCGGGCAGCCCAGCACGACGCCATGTTGCGTGCGCTTTCAGAACGCTGTCGCCGACTCGAAGGTGGAATCCGCGAGATGGACGGCTGTAGTGCGACGCGCGTCGAGACGACAGAGGCCGTGCGACTCCTCGGCGAGTACTGGACCGGCGAGCGCTCGACGTACGGGGATCTGCGTCAGGTCCTTCGGACCCGCCCGCTCGTGGGGACGGAGCGTACGGAGGGATCTTCGGACGCGACTGTGGAGGCAGCGCGATGAGTCTCCGGGACAAACTGCCGTTTCTCGGGCGCGGGGGAGGCCGTGCCGGGTCAGACGAACGCGACGAAGGTGATTCGGAGGCCGAGGAACCGACCGGGAACGAGGATGAGGGGAACCAGCACGCCGAAGACCAGCCCACCGACACGAACGCCCGTGTTGCCTACGAGCCTGACCAGCAGCCACTCGGCGATATCGCGGACGTCCACCAGTCCGTCATCGCGCCATCGAGCATCGAACATCACTCTGGGACTGTTCGGACCGGCGACACCTGGACGAAGTCCTTCTGGGTCAGCGAGTTCCCCGACTCCCCGGCCGACGGGTTATTCGAGGGGCTGTACGCCACGGCGGAGACGAGACACACCGACATCTCGCTCCACCTCGCCCCGCGGGATACGAACGCCACGCTCGATTCCTTGGAGAATCGGATCGAGGACCTGGAAGCCGACGAGGAGTACCTGGCGGAGAAGCGCCGGGCGGGCGCTCGCGGGGTGCGCAAGGATCTGGCGGATTACCAGGAACTCTACGACGTGTTGCGAAACACCCAGATGACGGCCTTCGACACGTCGATGTTTCTCACCGTCCGCGGGGATACGGAGGACGAGGTTGACGCGACTGCGGTCGCGAACACCGCACGGCGCTCCCCCGCGAATTTGACGCCGGTGTTACCCCGGTGGAACCAGCTGGCGACGCTCTCGTCGAACGCACCCGTCGCCGTGGACCGCCTCAGGGAATCGATGGAGACGACCGTGCCCATGCTCGCCGGCGCGGTCGGCGCGATGTTCCCGTTTGTCGCCGGAACGTTCGCCGAACCAGGCATCGAGTACGGTACCTACGCCCTGAACGAGAGCCCGCTCATCCTCGATCGGTTCAACCGCGACACGGGGTATTGCACGATGGTCATCGGACAACTCGGAGCAGGCAAGTCGTTCTCGACGAAACTCCAGCTCGTCCGCCGCGCGATGTACGACCCGGAGACGCACATCATCATGCTTGACCCGCTTGAGGGGTTTGCGGGCGTGAACGAGACGCTCGGCGGCGAGCGCGTCACGGTCGGCGGGACGCGTGGATTCAATCCGCTTGAACTCCAGCCGACGCCCGAGTCGGTGCTGGCGAGCGTGCCTGATCTGGACCCGTGGGCAGAGCAGATCACATGGGCCGTCTCCTTCTTCGAGACGTTCTTCGCCAACGTCGCGGACAATCCCCTTGCGGGGCGCAAGCAGACGCTCAGACGGGCCGTACAGGTCGCCTACGAACGCCAGGGGATTACGCGGGACCCCGAGACGCACGCGAACGAGTCGCCGACCGTCCGAACCGTGATTTCGGTGTTGGAAGACCTGCTTGGGTCGCCCGGAGAGTTCGGGTACGTCACCGAGGGCGAACGCGAGCGTGTTCGGGACGATGCGCGGTCGTTACTGACTGACCTTCGGCCGTCGTTCCGGAAGGGCGGTGACCTGTCGAATCTGGCCGCGCCGACGGAGCTGGATCTTGATTCGAAAGTGCTCTATCTCGACTTGCATCAGGAGGAGGGCGTCCGCGGCCGGACGGAGACGAGCCTCATGATGCAGGTGATCTTCAACGCGGTGTACGAGCGCGCCAAGGGGACCGACAAGAAGGTCATCTTCGTGGTCGACGAGGCACACTACCTACTGGGTAATTCGACCTCGCTAGAGTTCCTAGAGATGGCGGTTCGACACAGCAGGCACTACGATCTCTCGTTGCACTTCATCACCCAGACGGGCGGCGAGTTCTCACTGACGCCCGACGCGCGGACCATCGCGAATCTCTGTTCGATGACGGTCGTTCACCGCGTCCGGGAGGATGCAGAGAAGCTCGCAGAGTGGTTTGGACTGAGCGAGCGCGAAGTGGAGTGGGTTCGCAGCGCGAAAGCCGGGAACGAGGAAGATGGATACTCAGAGGCCCTGTTGGGCATCGACGAAAAAGGCTGGTTTCCGCTTCGAGTGCGAGCGAGTGACTACGAGGCTGAGATGGTAGAGACAGAACGAGAGTCAGTGACCCACGACTGAAGTCGTGGGCTTGTCAGTGGACTCCCCTTCTGCCGTCGAATCGACGGAGGCGTGGAAGTCGCCGTTCAGGTTCAGCGTCCCTGACGTCAGCGCACACTGACAGAGTGCGCCTCCACTCAAAGACTTCTGCCCCGAGTGGAGTTTCTTCAGGAGTTTGCGAGCGACGTTCTTGCTCGCGTTATAATCCGCGTTCAGCTTGTACTCACACTTCTGACACACGAACTGGTGTTTCGACCGTCGATTGTTCTCGTGAGTGAACCCACACGATGAACACCGCTGAGACGTGTACGCCGGGTTCACCTGTTCCACTTCGATATCGAACATCTCGGCCTTGTACTCGGTGTACTGGTACAGGCGTCGGAATGCCCATGCGTGGAATCGCTTCGCACCAGCCATCCGTTTGCGAATCCCGGTCAGATTCTCGAACGCGATATGTGTACACTCGTGGTTACGGGCTTCGTCGAGAATCTGGTTCGAGGCACGATGCAGTTCGTCTTGCATCCAGCGGTGTTCGCGGTCGTTCATCGACTGAATCGACAGGTGCGCCGAGCGCGTGCCCGCTTGTTGCATCGACCCGCGAGTCTTCTCAAACTCTCGGCGGCGATGATTCATCTCGTCAGCGTTCCCGATGAACGCGCCTGTCGAAGTCACGGCGAGCGAGCCGTCCACGTTCAAATCGACACCAAGGACTGTTCTGTGCTTGGAGTTAGGAGACGTCGTGGACGACTCTTGCTCGTCCGTAGTTCGGCGCATCCGTGCGTGGAGATAGAACGCTTCAGAGTGACGGTCGTACTGTAACGTGGACATGCGGAACTCGTAGTCCTCGTTCAGCAGGTACTCACCAATTGGTGTTCCCTCAGGGTTCTCCGGAATCACGTAGTCACACTCGACGCGACCGTTTACCGTGGAAAGGGAAACGTGGTCGCGGTAGAACGTTGCTGAACGCTTGTCGTAGACGACGCTCCACGCATCGAAGTGCGGTTGGCTGGTGTTGTCGCCTTTCTTGAGTCGTGCGACACCGCTTTTCGTGGCTTCGATAGCGCGCCGAATTCCCTTCTGGACGAGATTTGCTGTTAACTCCGTCTCGTCGCGGAGTCGCTCGTAGAGGGCGTTCTCGGCTTTCTGTTTTGAAGTTACGCAGTAGTCCTCCGGATAGTTCCATGCCCACGCTGTCGTGGTGTTCGCACAGTGGAGGAACTGGTCTTTAGTCTGGTGAAGGTCGTCGCACCGCTTGTCGGGTACGTCGAGTTTGACTTTGACGGTGCGAATCACGTCCTCCATCCGTATGTTATATTTCAGGGGGTCTCTTTATAAAACGTATGACTGGCGTGGGGGAGTCGACCTGCCATCGCTCGTGGGGTGATTCGAGGCCTGGCGGATTCCTCCCACAGCTAAAGCCGTGGGCTTCCTCCTTGTATCTCTGTGATTTGCTCTAGGAGTACAGCCACGAACTCGCAGCGGAGACGAGTCAAATCCAACCAAGAAACCCACATGAAGAGTAATTCTTTTGCTTGTTGCACAGAATTGTGCAACTATAGGATGTACGAGGCATGTGGCGAGAAGGAACTCAAGGTTATTCTCGCGCTTGATCCAGGAGATACCATCTCGGGCGTCGCGCGGAAGATCGACGAGAACCGAGAGACGATCCGTCGTGTGGTGAACCGTCTCGAAGAAGCGGGATACGTCGCATACAATGATGGCCTCCAACTCATCGACCAGACCATCCGAGACACTGGTCTCGAGTTCCTGACTGCGTCAGCAGACATCTCATCACCGGCAATTTCAGAGGCGTACGTCCTCCCACAGTTCGCAGGGATGGAGTATGCTTACACCGCCATCGACGCGGTCTATGTCTGGACCCGCGGTGGCTATCAGGTCGCTCGAAACCCGGAAGACTATCCGCTGTTCATTGCTGTTCACGAGTCCGACCTTGACGCCTGGACGGAGTTCTTCGATCGGTTCGGGATCCCCACTGCAGAAGAGCGCCAGCCCACTGAAGATTGCGATGGCCCAATCCAAGTCGTCCTAGAGCCACGGTCACAGATCGATGCCGAAATGGTCGACGGGCGACCCGTCATTCCCCTTCAAGAAACCGTGACGTTCGCAAACGAGTACTATGCGACCTTCGAGTCCGCACTCGACATGCTCGAACGCATGTACGACGACGTCGACACTGACGCAGCCTACCGGATGGAACCAGCATAAAATGAGCCAAGAAGACCGAAGCAAGGCACTCATCGAAGTGCTCGAAGAGCTAGAGCAGTCAGATATCGAGTTCGTCCTCGTCGGAGGCTATGCGATCAGTCAGTTCGAGACACGATTCTCAACGGATCTCGACCTCGTCATCGCTCCGGACGACTACGACGAAGTCGTTGCCTTTCTCGAAGCCCGTGGCTTTGAACGGCAGGCCGATCTCGAAGTGCCCCCAGAAGAGACTATCTACAATCGGGAAATCGAACTCTTCGAGCGTACTGAAGGGCTTCCCCATCCGGTCGGCGTAGACATCCTCGTGAACGGCCTCGGCTGCCGACAGACCGAAGCAGAGTGGTCGTTCGACTATCTGCGCACGCATAGTTCCCAGACGACGATCTCAGGCGGGACTCGGTCGACAACGGCACGAGCAGCTGCCGGGGAAGTGCTCGTTGCCGCCAAGCTCCATAGTGGCCGGAAAACTGACCTCGCAGACGTCCTTGCCGCAATTCCGTCAATCGACCTCAAAGTGGTCGAAACGCATCTGCATCGCGGCGATGCTGAGGCCCTTCGTCAACAGCTTAGTGAGGCACAGGGGTTCATTGAGGAGGGTGGGCTTGATCACCGATTCAAGAGTATGTTCGGCCAATCATCGGCCAATGCTAAGGATATCGAGACGCTTCTCAAGTTCCTCAAGCGTCAACAGAAGTAAGCGGGTGAATTCGAACTAGAGCCACCGCCGGCAGAGGTAATAAACCTGAACGACTCGAAACGGCTATTCAGGTCTATGATGGGAAGTAGCTTCGTCAGCTCTCACGGCGACGCAGCAGCGGTGTCGCCAGCCTCCGGATCGAACGGGAGATTGATCACGAGTTCGTCGAACCAGACGACCGGACGCTTGCTCTGACCGTCTTCCTCGAAGAAGATGATACCGAGCTGGGCGAGCCGGCTGAGTTCCTCGTGGACGTTCTTTACATCTCGGTCAACAACTCGTGCAGTCTCGTTGATACTGGCTGGCTCTTCCCGACGAACGGCCTCGATGAGATCGAGAACGCGCGGGGTCAGCGTCCCCATGAGGTCGTCGTAACTCGTGAACGAGAGCGTCGGCGTAGAATCTACCGCATCACCCCGTTTGAGTGTCTCAATGCCCTCGGTAACGTCGTCGTGAAACTCGCGCGACGACTGTACAGTCACGACTAGGGTTGATTCGGATCGAAGCTGTTCGCGCTCCAGTGGATGCAGTGGCGGCGTGGTA
>NZ_RCIH01000015.1 GCF_003675855.1 Halostella salina
GAAGTCCGAAGGAGATGAGGATTCCACCCCTGCGGTCCGCCGTACACGATGGGATCTGATGTTAGCCTTGGTAGTTCGGTGCCACCCGGCCGGTCAGCGGCTCGGTGGGCACCGAGCACGGACCACGCAATATGGTGTGTACTCTGACGAGTACACCCGCCAAGCCCCCCAGTCCACCACGGACTGGGAACATTCCGGTTGATCCTGCCGGAGGCCATTGCTATCGGGGTCCGATTTAGCCATGCTAGTCGCACGGGTTCAGACCCGTGGCGAATAGCTCCGTAACACGTGGCCAAACTACCCTACGGAGGAGGATAACCTCGGGAAACTGAGGCTAATACTCCATACAGCTCTCTCCCTGGAACGGGCTGAGCTGGAAACGCTCCGGCGCCGTAGGATGTGGCTGCGGCCGATTAGGTAGACGGTGGGGTAACGGCCCACCGTGCCGATAATCGGTACGGGTTGTGAGAGCAAGAGCCCGGAGACGGTATCTGAGACAAGATACCGGGCCCTACGGGGCGCAGCAGGCGCGAAACCTTTACACTGCACGCGAGTGCGATAAGGGGACCCCGAGTGCGAGGGCATATAGCCCTCGCTTTTGCACACCGTACTGAGGTGCGCGAATAAGGACTGGGCAAGACCGGTGCCAGCCGCCGCGGTAATACCGGCAGTCCAAGTGATGGCCGCTGTTATTGGGCCTAAAGCGTCCGTAGCCGGCCAGGCAAGTCCATCGGGAAATCCACCCGCTCAACGGGTGGGCGTCCGGTGGAAACTGTCTGGCTAGGGACCGGAAGACCCGAGGGGTACGTCCAGGGTAGGAGTGAAATCCCGTAATCCTGGACGGACCGCCGGTGGCGAAAGCGCCTCGGGAAGACGGATCCGACGGTGAGGGACGAAAGCTTGGGTCACGAACCGGATTAGATACCCGGGTAGTCCAAGCTGTAAACGATGCTCGCTAGGTGTGGCACAGGCTACGAGCCTGTGCTGTGCCGCAGGGAAGCCGCGAAGCGAGCCGCCTGGGAAGTACGTCTGCAAGGATGAAACTTAAAGGAATTGGCGGGGGAGCACTACAACCGGAGGAGCCTGCGGTTTAATTGGACTCAACGCCGGACATCTCACCAGCTCCGACAGCAGGAGTGACAGTCAGTGTGATGAGCTTACTAGACCTGCTGAGAGGAGGTGCATGGCCGCCGTCAGCTCGTACCGTGAGGCGTCCTGTTAAGTCAGGCAACGAGCGAGACCCGCACCCCTAATTGCCAGCATGGCCTTCACGGCTGATGGGTACATTAGGGGGACTGCCAGTGCCAAACTGGAGGAAGGAACGGGCAACGGTAGGTCAGTATGCCCCGAATGAGCTGGGCGACACGCGGGCTACAATGGCCGAGACAATGGGACGCAACCCCGACAGGGGACGCTAATCTCCTAAACTCGGTCGTAGTTCGGATTGAGGGCTGCAACCCGCCCTCATGAAGCTGGATTCGGTAGTAATCGCGCCTCAGCAGGGCGCGGTGAATACGTCCCTGCTCCTTGCACACACCGCCCGTCAAAGCACCCGAGTGAGGTCCGGATGAAGCCGGCCACGCCGGTTGAATCTGGGCTTCGCAAGGGGGCTTAAGTCGTAACAAGGTAGCCGTAGGGGAATCTGCGGCTGGATCACCTCCACCGACCCGAGACCAGGCCGACGCGCCTGGCTCACCTTTGGCGTCCACGCTCGACCGCCCACCACCCGCCCGACCGACCGGGCACCCCAGAACTACCAAGGCTAACACTCCATCACACCCAGTCTCCCTCACACGAGGGAGCGGGCCCATAGCTCAGCGGTAGAGTGCCTCCTTTGCAAGGAGGATGCCCTGGGTTCGAATCCCAGTGGGTCCATGTAACTCGGATTCGGTCCCGGACCGACGGCCTTAAGTGGCAGACGGCCCGACGATGGAATCCGAAGCAAACCGATGCACCATCCCGCGCAAGCGCGGTTGGGAAGGGTTGAATACGAGTCCGGTGACACCCAGACTCGTATGATGACGCCGTGTGTACGTGCAATCCAGACGTCCACTGGACCCGTTCCCGGGTCACAGTGACAAGATCGATAACCACAACGTGGCTACTGTGCCACCTGGTGGATAGCTCGGCTCGAGTGCCGACGACGGACGTGCCAAGCTGCGAAAAGCTCCAGGGACCCGCACGGAGGGGAAGAACTGGAGGTCTCCGAATAGGAATCCTCTCGCAATTGCCTTGCGCAATGGGGAACGCCGGGAATTGAAACATCTCAGTACCGGCAGGAAGAGAAATCAAACCGAGATATCGTTAGTAACGGCGAGTAAACGCGATACAGTCCAAACCGAAGCCCACACGGGCAATGTGGTGTTCGGACTGACTCTCATCGTCGGAAAACCTGCATGAAGTCTCCTGGAATGGAGCGTGATACAGGGTGATAACCCCGTAATGCAGACGAGTACGACGTGCGTCAGCTCCAGAGTATCGGGGGTTGGATCTCCCTCGTGAATGTGGCCGGCATTGACGGCCAAGACTAAATACACCTCGAGACCGATAGCGGACAAGTAGCGTGAGCGAACGCTGAAAAGCACCCCACAAAGGGAGGTGCAATAGGGCTTGAAATCAGGTGGCGATCGAGCGACGGGGCATACAAGGTCCTCTGAAAAATGAACCGGACGCGAGTCCGCAGTAAGCATCGGAGGAAGCCGATGTTCCGTCGTACGTTTTGAAAAACGAACCAGGGAGTGTACTTGCTTGACGAGTCTAACCCGAGCATCGGGGAAGGCGCAGGGAAACCAATACGACCGCAGCCTTACGGCCAGGGTCACCGTGTTCAAGCGCGGGGAGTCAAGCGGGTACGACCCGAAACCGGACGATCTATGCGTGGGCAAGGTGAAGCGTGCCGAAAGGCACGTGGAAGCCTGCTAGAGTTGGTGTCCTACAATACCCTCTCGTGACCTACGTATAGGGGTGAAAGGCCCATCGAGTCCGGCAACAGCTGGTTCCAACCGAAACATGTCGAAGCATGACCTCTGCCGAGGTAGTTCGTGGGGTAGAGACACTGATTGGGAGACCCAACTCCGAGAGGAGTTGGCCTCCCTGTCAAACTCCGAACCTACGAACGCCGTCGACGCAGGGAGTCCGGTGTGCGGGGTAAGCCTGTGCACCATGAGGGAGACAACCCAGAGCTGGGTTAAGGTCCCCAAGTGTGGATTAAGTGCGACCGAAGGTAGTCTCGAGCCCTAAACAGCCGGGAGGTGAGCTTAGAAGCAGCTACCCTCTAAGAAAAGCGTAACAGCTTACCGGCCGAGGTTCGAGGCGCCCAAAATGATCGGGGCTCAAATCCACCACCGAGACCTAGCGACACCTTTCACAAGGTGATTCCGTAGGTTGGCGCTCTATTCGGCTGGAAGCACGGGTGAGAACTCGCGTGGACCGAATAGTGACGAAAATCCTGGTCATAGTAGCAGCGTTAGTCGGGTTAGAACCCCGACGGCCGAACGAGCAAGGGTTCCTCGGCAATGCTGATCAGCCGAGGGTTAGCCGATCCTAAGTCCTACCGTAACTCGAATAGGACAACAGGGAAACTGGTTAATATTCCAGTGCCACCATGCAGTGAAACCGACGCTTTGGGGTCACTCAAGCTGGGCATTCGCCCAGTCGAATCGTCAAACTCCGTGGATGCCGTAATGGCAGGAAGCGGACGAACGGCGAGATAGGGCAACTTGAGCCAACCTAGAGCCCGTGAAAAGGGAGCATGGTGTTCGTACCAAGAACCGACACAGGTGCTCGTGGCGGCGAAAGCCAAGGCCTGTCGGGAGCAACCGACGTTAGGGAATTCGGCAAGTTAGTCCCGTACGTTCGCAATAAGGGATGCCTGCCCTCTTCGGGGCAGGTCGCAGTGACTCGGACGCTCCGACTGTCTAGTAACAACATAGGTGACCGCAAATCCGCAAGGACTCGTACGGTCACTGAATCCTGCCCAGTGCGGGTATCTGAACACCCAGTACAATGGGGCGAAGGACCCGTTAACGGCGGGGGTAACTATGACCCTCTTAAGGTAGCGTAGTACCTTGCCGCTTCAGTAGCGGCTTGCATGAATGGATCAACGAGAGCGTCACTGTCCCAACGTTGGGCCCGGTGAACTGTACGTTCCAGTGCGGAGTCTGGAGACCCCCAAGGGGAAGCGAAGACCCTATAGAGCTTTACTGCAGGCTGTCGCTGGGACACGGTCGCTACTGTGCAGCATAGGTAGGAGTCGTCACACAGGTACCCGCGCTAGCGGGCCACCGAGACACCACTGAAATACTACCCGGTAGTGACTGTGACCCTCACTCCTGGCGGAGAACACCGGTAGCCGGGCAGTTTGACTGGGGCGGTACGCGCTTGAAAATCTATCGAGCGTGCCCCAAGATTTCCTCATCCGGGTCGGAGACCCGGAAGTGAGCGCAAGAGCATAAGGAAGTCTGACAGTGACATTCCCAACGAGTGTCGCTGACGCGAAAGCGTGGTCTAGCGAACCAATCAGCCTGCTTGATGCGGGCGATTGATGACAGAAAAGCTACCTTAGGGATAACAGAGTCGTCACTCGCAAGAGCACATATCGACCGAGTGGCTTGCTACCTCGATGTCGGTTCCCTCCATCCTGCCCGTGCAGAAGCGGGCAAGGGTGAGGTTGTTCGCCTATTAAAGGAGGTCGTGAGCTGGGTTTAGACCGTCGTGAGACAGGTCGGCTGCTATCTATTGGGGGTGTCACGGTACCTGACGGGAACGCTCGTATAGTACGAGAGGAACTCCGAGTGGTGACCACTGGTGTATCGGCTGTCCGAAAGGGCACGTGCCGAGCAGCCACGTCACACGGGGTAAGAGCTGAACGCATCTAAGCTCGAAACCCACCTGGAAAAGAGGTACCACCGAGGTCACCCGTAGAAGACGGGTTCGATAGACTCGGGGTGTACGCGCCAAGGCAACGAGGCGTTGAGCCCGCGAGCACTAACAGACCAAAGCCACACATTCATCAGAATCGCACTGTACCCGGTCGAACGGGTCCAGGCGTTACCTGGATTGCACGAACACAACGGCGTCACAAGACCACCGACAGCGGTATTCCATCGCGGTTCGACTCCGCGAGTCGGCGTTAAGGCGGCCACAGCGGCGGGGCAACACCCGTACCCATCCCGAACACGGACGTTAAGCCCGCCAGCGTTCCGGCAAGTACTGGAGTGCGCGAGCCTCTGGGACCACCGGATCGCCGCCTGCCCACTCATACTCATACTCATACTTTCAGCCC
>NZ_RCIH01000016.1 GCF_003675855.1 Halostella salina
TTACAGCGGTAGCGAGGCGAAAGCCCACGGTTTTAGCCGTGGGATGAAGCCGACAACTGGGGAGCAAACCACGGGTATCGGTCCGCCCGATATTCCCACATTTTAACACTCTCCAGATATCCGTTACAATTGTAACCGTGGTCACGACGACCGTCACCACGACGTTTCACAACCCGTCCCGCGAACGGCGCAGGGAGTGGCAACGCGCCACCCACCTGTACCGCGACACCAAGCAGTTCTGCATCGACGGGTGGGAAACCGACGAGTTCGGAATGAGTGTGACCACGGCCAGCATCGACAACCCACTCTACTCGGCCATCCAGAATCAAGCCATCCGCGAAGCCAAATCCGACTACAAGAAGAACGGCATCGTGGAATACCGCGCCAGCCAACCGTTCGCGGTCAACAACCAGAATTGGGAGATAGACCGTACTGAGAACGGGTCGGTTGTCGTCGGCTTCCCTTGCGTCTCGGGCTGGTGGTACACGCCTATCGACGTGTATGATGACATCGCCGACGACGTAGAGCGGCTCATAGCCGGTGACGCCGACAAGTCCCGGTTGCAGGTGTACCGCCGGGACGACGACTGGTTCTGTACGTTCACCGTCGAATACGAGTCCGAAACAGGCGAGGAGACGGCAATCGGCGTGGACATCGGCCACAACCACCTGCTCGCCGCCGACGCCGACACGGGCGAGTCGATGCTGGTGTCCGGTCGTGAGGCGAAATACGTCCGGCGCAAATATCGTTCCCTACGCGAGTCGCTTCAACAGGCGGGTGCGCTTCGCGCACGGAACCGCGTGGGTAACAAAGAACAGCGCCGGATTCGTGACCTCAACCACAAAGCCTCCCGTCGCCTCATCAACTGGGCACAGCAGTTCGAGAATCCCGTGTTGAAAATCGAGGACTTGGAAGGTATCAGAGACGGAAGTGACTGGCATGGTGTCCACTCGTGGCACTTCCACCAGTTGCAGGAATTCATCGTCTACAAGGCAGAGCAGACCGGGATTCGGGTCGAAGAAGTTGACCCGTTCCAGACGAGCCAGCGGTGTTCGGCCTGTGGTGCTGAGGGGACACGCGATGGCGACCACTTTTCGTGTTCCGAGTGTGGCCGTGGCCGTCACGCCGACCTGAACGCCGCCGAGAACATCCGTCAACGGGAGGGTGACCCATGCACGGCCTAACAGTTCGGCTGAGGCGACCCGTGCGGCCTCGTGGACTGAAGAATCCACCGTCTGCTTCGCAGACGCCTGGCGTGACCGGGGAGGAAGGCCGCGTTGATCCGGCTCTACGCGCTGAAAAGTACGTCCGGGGTCGTAACCGGACGGCGACCGCTGACGCGGGACGCGAAAGCGTACCTCACCGCCGAGGAAACGCGTAACCTGAATATCCCCTTCGGGGAATCCCACCCCTTCAGGGGTGGGAGGAGGTCAA
>NZ_RCIH01000017.1 GCF_003675855.1 Halostella salina
CGGCTCTGGTGAATCGCCATACTGTGCTTGATTTCACGATTTCACTGCTCGCTTGATGTTGTAAACAACACATTTCAAGACAAGTTCACGAAATTCTCGGTACCACGTTCGCGCACGCACGGCGACGCCGTGCGTGCGCTTGATCGACGAGAAGACGGTCTCACACATCGATCGTTGGCGATAGCGAGGGCCATCGACCCGCGCGTTATGCGCGTGGTCGATGGGCCGGAAGATGCGATGCTTAATCAGCGGTCTCACGTCTTCTTCACGTAGTTTCTCGCGTAAATCCATCCAGTCGTAGCCTTTGTCAGCGGCGAGGCTGGTCAGGTCGCCTGCGTTGCGGCAGGCGACCTGCCAGCCGAGTTGTGTGTCGTGCGTTTTCTCAGTCGTACAGTGAACGTCAAGGACAGCTTGAGATTCTGTATCGACGAGAGCGGTCGCTTTGAGTGTCTGAACGCGATAATTCGTCCGGCGGCAGTAGTGCTTGCTGGCGTTTTCGCGGTCGAAGAACGTAGCATCGATGGCGGCGTGACCTGATAAATCGTGCAGCTGCGCCGACAGGCGCAGCAGCACTCGCCAGACCTTCATCTGAAACCTATCAAACGCCTTAACCAGCGTCGAGTGATCTGGGAGATCGCCCTCTTCGAGGTCGATCTCGGCGAGAATATGCGGCATTTCGCTCAGCAGATCAAGGGCATTGCGATACGACTCATCGAGATAAATCCGTAGACAGTGTAGCGATACGAGAGCGTAATCGGCGAAGCCGCCACCCCCTTCGGGGGCGGCGACTTCGCCTCGGCCACCGACAGCATTTTTAGCTAACTGAACCGCTTTGCTTGTGAAGCGGGAAATCTTCGACATGAACCATCGGTGGTTTCCCGCTTCATTCCACTAGTTCTGACGGTCGAAACCGACGCTGTCCAGCGATTCACCAGAGCC